>NZ_MIBT01000023.1:0-39930 GCF_001829605.1 Sulfuricurvum sp. RIFCSPLOWO2_12_FULL_43_24
TTGGGGACAAAGTGTCCATCCATCACATCAACGTGTACCAAGTCACACCCTGCGTCACAAATGGCACGGACATCACGCGCTAAATTACCGAAATCGGCTGAGAGGACACTGGGAGCAACGAGCATAGGATACACCTTGAATAATATTTTCGTTATTTTAGCGAAAAAGATTTTTAGATAGCTTTGACACTTTTATCGTGTCAGGAAAAAGATAAAGTTACTCCCCTCGAAGCTAAGGTTCACTTGAACCCCTTTTTTGTTTTGTGCCATCTCCATAAGGGACGCAACATCGCCGTACGTACGGGGAAGGGTAATATCAACATGCTGCTTTTTCTCCCCTAACAGGGCCTTGGCACGTCCTCCGATGATATTGACGAATTCTGCTAAAGAGTCCAAAATTGCCTCTTCATCTTCGGTTGTTTCCCCGATAAGAAGTTCACACGCTTTTTTGGCGATCTCTTTGGGGAAAACGAGGATGATCATTCCATCCACATCCCCATAGAATCCGATCGAGCTGGCGTACTGATTTGAACTGTTTTGGATGTCGAGGGTTTGAACGTTCATCGACTCTTTGGTAGCCTGAGCGTTGGTCATCATCGCAATGGTTGAAACCGTAGCATCGATAAAATGAGGCAGTTCATTGACCAATGCTTTATTGAGAGTGCGCATTTGTTTCGAGGCTGCTGCGCTGCTTCCGCCGAGTTCTTGGAGCAGTTCTTTGTTTTTAAGAATATCATCCATGTTGTCAAAAAAGATGATACCGGCATCTTCGAGATCGTTTTTAAAACTTTGCGGCGTTTTTTCGAAGGTGAGCCCGACAAAACAGATCGAGGCATTGTATTCAGCTGCGGAGGAGGCAAGTTTGGTGAAAAAGTTCAATGCATGGACATTCATCGAGACCACTTTGTACGCATCAAAGATGAAGAGGCGAAACCCGACATTGAGTGAGTTGTTATGGTAGGCGATGTTAAAGGTATTTCCGATTTCGGCATCAAGAAAGTTGGCAATGGTATAGATGATTGCATTGCCGGTGACACGGGTCGCGATTTTTTGACCGAACAGCCCTAAATAGGTATCTTCGATAATGGCGTAATAGAGGTCAGGATTTTGTTTTTTCTCATCAAACTCTTTTTTGCTTTGGGCAATTACCGGATTGTGTCCGTAATCGAACAGTTCGATGGCCATTGCAGAGCGCTGAGAGGGGTCATCATTGTAAAGAAGGACCGTTTTTGGGTCGCTTTTGTTGGTCGGTGCAAAAAGTTCGGCGATTTTTTCGGTACGAAACAGTGAAAAATTCAGGTTGTTTCCGTAGAACGCTTTGATGGTTTTAAATTTGGCGGAATCGTAATCGCACAAACCGATTGCAATATGCTTTTGGTTACGGATGGCGAGCATGAGTTTAATAAAAACATCCAAGCCGTTTTTGTTGAAAAATATCACTTTTTTAAGGGAGACAAGAAGCATATCGACGTTGAGAGCTTCGGTTGCTTTGATATCATCAATACTTAAAAAAGAGGGGGCATTGTTGCCATCCAAAAAACCTTGCGGATTGAAGATGGCGACTCTCCCTTTAACGGTTGCTCTCATCGTACTCCACCACCTGCATAAAAGATTCATAAATATCTTGGACGAACTCGATTTGGAAATCGATAAACTCGTTTAATCCGCCTTCCACATAGCTGCTTTGGCTCAGTTCATAAAAGAGCAATAAATGGATCCACTGGGCCAAAATTTTCTCGTTGGGTGCCACCTCTTTATCCAAGCCCGATGCGGCATGAACAATTCGACTGATGGTGGGAGACATTTCCCATTTTTCAGCGATAATGGTGCATATATCAAATAATGATTGTTTGCACAAACGGTAGAGAATGGTATTGTAATCCAGCGCTTTGACACTGCGCAGCTGTTGCACTTCGCTCTTATGATCTCCAAAGAGTGCGTCACACACGATGATACTGGCGGGTAAAAGGGTAATAGCGCTTTCGGTATCATGGTTTAAAAGATTAAGATGGCGAAGAATTTTTTCCCATTTTCGACTCAGAGAAGCCTGTAAATCATAGAATGCATTGTTGTTGAGCGTAAAGAGCTTCCACTCTTTCGGAGCCAAAAGGGTTAGGAGGTAATGGTACATAATTTGTTGTGTTGTCGAGGTACCTAAAATTCCAAAAATTTGGGCTACGTCGTGTACTTCATTTCGAAACCCGTAGATGGGGCGGTTAATGAGTGTTTTAAGGTAGAGCTTGAGAGCCGGATCCCCTTCGGCACATTTGGCGGCTTTGGTCAGATCACCGACTCGGACAAATTCGAGAGTTTGTTTGACAATGGCAGGCGTCGGCGGAATATTTTGGATGTAAAGCGATATTTGTTCTTGTGTGATCACGGGCTCACAGTTCCAATCGATTATTAATGTGGACTAATTGTAATGGCGTATTGATTAAAGAAGCCTTTAGTAAAATTTAAACCATTACTTAAGGTAAACTTTGGGTTGCATGAGATAAAATTCGCAACCTAAATTTACGCAAGGAGCCCCAACATGGCAAGAAAATGTGCTATTAGTGGTAAAGGCCCAATGAGCGGGAACAACGTTTCTCACGCGAAAAACAGAACAAAACGTCGTTTTTTACCAAATCTTCGTACTGTTCGTGTAACACTTGAAGACGGTACTACGAAAAAACTTCGTATCGCTGCTTCTGAGCTTCGTACCCTTAAAAAAGATTCGTAATCTCTCGCGTGGTCCCCACGCTTTTCCGGGAGATTCCTCCCTTCTTTCCCCTTTACTTTTTTTGTAATCAAAAACTCTCTATAATTTGACACTTGTTTTTCCAGGAGAATTTTTTTATGTATACTCTTAACCCTATTGATGGCGGTGTATGTGCTGCAAACGGCTTTTTCGCCGATGGGATTCATATCGGACTCAAAAAAGAGGGTGCTAAGGATTTAGCATTCATCTATTCTGAGAAACCGTGTACTATCGCTTCGGTCTTTACCACCAATAAAATGACGGCGGCACCGATACGCCATTTTCGTGCGCAGGGGGAATTTGAAGGAAATTTTGTCCTCATCAATTCCAAAAATGCGAACGCGATGACGGGACGGGCAGGGATCGATGATATCGATGAGGTCTTGAACGCACTCAAAGCAAAATTTCCTCAGATTCAAAATCCGGTAATGAGTTCGACCGGAGTCATCGGGGTACGTCTGCCGAAAGCCAAGATCATCGAAGGTGCTATGAATTTTGATCTCTCCCGCCGTGAGGGGATCAACGCTTCCGAAGCGATTATGACGACCGATACGTTTGCAAAGCGAATTGCGTATGAAGTAGTCCTTGAAAATGGAGAATCGTTTCGCCTCGGTGCCATGGCCAAGGGTGCAGGGATGATTAATCCGGCGATGGCGACCATGCTCTGTTTTATCACAACCGATGCGGCAGTTGATAAGGTAACCATGCAAAGCATCCTCGATGAGTGTGTTCATACGACGTTTAACGCGGCAAGTGTTGATGGTGATACCTCGACAAACGATACCGTTTTAGTGATGGCGAACGGACAAAGCGGAGCGTTTCATGCGGCGGCTTTTAAAGAGGCGCTAGAGTCTATCATGCTCTTTTTGGCGAAAGAGATGGTACGTGACGGTGAAGGGGCGACCAAGCTGGTGACCTATCAGGTGAGCGGAGCGATCAACCATAAAGAGGCGGAGATTGCGGCGAAAGCGCTCAGTAATTCGCTTCTCGTCAAAACGGCACTTTTCGGACAAGACCCCAACTGGGGGCGTATCGCTTCGACCGTCGGGGCAAGCGGTATCATGTGTGACGAAGCATTTTTGAGCATTTGGTTTGACGATGTATGTGTTTACAAAAAAGGGGAGCTTCTGTTCGATGAACAACTCGAGCCTTTTGCCGCTGCGATTATGCAAAAATCGGCCTTTACGATCCATTGTGACATCGGACTTCAAGACGGTGAGTTTACCGCTTACGGGTGTGATTTGGGTCACGAATACGTTAAAATCAATGCCGATTATCGCACGTAATCATAAGTTCGGTTTCTTGTCATCCTGAACTTGATTCAGGATCTCAGATTCCGTATCAAGTACGGAATGACAGGCGTATCGTATTATCTCACCCTAAGTCTCCTCTTGCTATAATCGCGATAATTTATGCTCAAGAGGAAGACTAATGCGCGGATATAAAATTTTCAGCGGTTCAGCGTGTACCGAGTTTGCAGCGGAAGTGTGCAGAACCCTTGATGTTCCCCTCTCCAAAGCTTCAGTAAAACGTTTCAGTGACGGAGAAATCAACGTTCAAATCTCAGAGAGTGTTCGCGGACGTGATGTATTTATCGTCCAATCTACCGGTGCTCCCTCTAATGACAACTTGATGGAACTCCTCATTATGACCGATGCATTACGCCGTTCATCTGCCAACTCTATTACAGCAGTTGTTCCCTATTTCGGATACGCACGACAAGATCGCAAAGCGGCTCCTCGTGTTCCGATTACGGCTAAACTCGTTGCCGATATGTTCGAAACTGCGGGAATTGACCGTGTGGTTACGATCGATTTGCATGCGGGTCAAATCCAAGGCTTCTTTGATATTCCGGTAGACAACCTCTATGGGGCTATTATTTTTGAAGAGTATATTCGCTCTAAAAATCTTCCGAACCCTGTTATCGCATCACCGGATATCGGCGGAGTGGCACGTGCTCGATATTTTGCTGAAAAATTGGGTCTGGATATGGTTATCGTCGATAAACGCCGTGAAAAAGCGAATGAAAGCGAAGTCATGAACATCATCGGTGACGTTGCCGGTAAAGATATCATCATTATCGATGATATGGTCGATACCGCAGGAACGATGGTCAAAGCGGCAGCAGCCCTCAAAAATCGTGGAGCGACCTCGGTTATGGCCTGTGCTACCCACGGTGTCCTCAGCGGAAAAGCGTATGACAATCTCAATAACGGTGAACTCGATGAACTGGTAATCTCCAATACGTTGGTATTAAGCGGTCAAAGTGACAAGATCAAAGTGTTGAGTGTCGCTCCGTTATTTGCTGAAGTCATTCGCCGTGTCTATCACAACGAGAGCGTTAACTCGCTATTTAGTTAATGAATAATATTCGCAATTTCTCTATCATCGCCCATATCGATCATGGGAAAAGTACACTGGCTGACCGTATCATCCAAGAATGCGGTGCAGTAAGTGACCGTGAACTCTCCAAGCAGATGATGGATACGATGGATATCGAGCAAGAGCGCGGGATCACGATCAAAGCGCAAAGTGTCCGTCTCGATTATGTCAAAGACGGCCAGCACTATATCCTCAATCTGATCGACACTCCGGGCCACGTTGATTTCAGCTATGAAGTCAGTAAGTCGCTCGCATCCAGTGACGGTGCATTGCTCATCGTCGATGCGGCTCAAGGGGTCGAGGCACAAACCATCGCGAATGTCTATATGGCGATGGAAAACAACCTCACCCTCATCCCCGTTATCAATAAAATCGATCTTCCCGCCGCTGAACCGGAACGGGTTGCCGAAGAGATCGAAACAACCATCGGAATCGATGCAACCGATGCGATCATGATTTCGGCCAAAACGGGTGTGGGTATCCGCACCCTCATCGATGCAATCGTCGATCGTATTCCCGCTCCTGTGGGTGATCCGAGCGCTACGACCAAGGCGATTATTTACGATTCGTGGTTTGACTCCTACCAAGGGGCGATGGCACTGGTTCGTGTGTTTGACGGTGAGATCAAGATGGGGCAGATGATTAAACTGATGCACAACGATGAAAATCATCAAGTGCTGGAACTGATGTATCCTCATCCCCTTCGTCGTCAAAAAACCCAAAGCATTAAAGCCGGAGAGATCGGGATTGTGATCTTGGGGGTTAAAGAGGTGGGGAGTATTCGAGTCGGTGACACGATTACCGATGCTCGCAACCCTACGAAAGAGCCGGTAGGTGAATACGCTCCTGCAAAACCGTTCGTTTTTGCGGGGCTTTATCCGATTGATACCGATGAGTTTGAAGCGGTGCGTGATGCGCTCGATAAGCTAAAACTCAATGACAGCTCACTCAGTTATGAGCCGGAAACTTCTATCGCACTCGGATTTGGTTTTCGTGTCGGGTTTTTGGGGATGCTTCACATGGAGGTGGTCAAAGAGCGGTTGGAGAGAGAGTTTAATCTCGATTTGATCGCTACCGCTCCATCAGTCGTCTACAAAGTCTATAAGACGGATGGAACGATGGTAGAAGTTCAAAACCCGAGCGAATTGCCCGAACCGCAAAACATCGATAAAATAGAAGAGCCGTATGTTCGTGCGACGGTGATTGTTCCGACCGATTATTTGGGGAATGTGATTACCCTTTTGACCAACAAACGGGGAATGCAAGAGAAGATGGAGTATCTCAACGAGACGCGTGTTATGCTCATCTATGTTATGCCGATGAATGAGATCGTCGTCGATTTTTACGATAAACTCAAATCAACCTCGAAAGGGTATGCAAGTTTCGATTACGATCCGATCGAATTTCGTCAGGGAGATTTGGTCAAACTTGATGTACGTGTTGCGGGAGATGTCGTCGATGCACTTAGCGTTATCGTCCCTCGCAGCAGTTCGGAATCACGCGGCCGTGCACTCGTGACCAACATGAAAGAGATAGTCCCTCGTCAGCTTTTTGAAGTGGCAATCCAAGCCTCTATCGGAAACCGGGTTATTGCTCGCGAAACGGTTAAATCGATGGGTAAAAACGTTACCGCCAAATGTTACGGAGGGGATATCTCCCGTAAACGCAAACTCCTCGATAAACAAAAAGAGGGTAAAAAACGGATGAAAGCAATCGGGAAAGTTCAGCTTCCCCAAGAGGCGTTTATGTCCGTCCTCAAAATGGACTAACCCATGCGTTGCATGATGTGTGAGCGATTCAGTCTCTCGCACATCTGCCCCGCATGTCAAGATTCACTGCTTATTCCGACACTCCACAAACGCAAAATTATGGGTTCCATCCCTGTCTATTCATTTTTCCCTTACAACGATATCGAGCCTCTGTTGCTGAGTAAACATACCGATGTCGGATACTATATTTATACCATTTTAGCCAAACGATCGCTGGCGGCTTTTGCGCACGAGTGGCAGTATGAGCGTCGCGTCGCTTCTATCGGAATCGATGATCATGCTAGCAGCGGCTATTCTCACACAGCGGTATTGAACCGTGCATTGAACGCTTCAAATATCACCCCTCGCTATGGAAAACTGCGTGCTACAAACGCTCATAAGTATGCCGGTAAAAGTGTCGAAGAACGTCTCATGAACCCTCGGCAGTTTCACTATAAACCGTTTGCCGAAAATGAGGTAATTTTGGTCGATGATATTGTGACAACGGGGACAACGCTGAGTGAAGCCTCCGAAGTACTTCACGCTCAGGGAAAGAAGGTGATCCTTTGTCTTACCCTCACCGATGCGGAGAATAAGTAGTTAATACGGTTTGAGTGTCGTGATCCGTGTATCGACGATAGCACGACCGATCGTGAAATGGTAAAGTGACTGATACTGTTGATCCCTTAACCCCAGAAGGGCGTGAAACTCATCGTCCAAAAAGCATCCGATTCCTGTAGCGCTTAATCCCAATGACGTTGCTTCGAGGTAGAGCATTTGACCGATGGCACCGCATTGATGGTAGAGATTTTTATATCCGATGGCACCGTGCGTTTCAAGTGAGCTTGAAAAGTTACAAAGCATTCCGAAACTAAACGCCCCCTCTTTGGCAATCTCTTGGTTGCACGAGACCATTTGTGCGGCACCGCGAAAGTCACCGCTTCGGAGGAGATAAAGTCCCTTTCCGAGATCTTTCCAACTAAAATTTTCATCCATGGCATGTTTGAGCGTTTCAAGATCATCCGAGGTACGGAGATAAGTGTACAAGCCCTTTTCTAGACCCTCTACCCGATGTACAAAGAGGATGAAATGGACATCACTCGCATGGGTGCAAAAAAGGGAGGCATTCAAAAGGGTACGAAATTGCTCCAATGTAATGCCGCTCCCGTCCATCATCTGTGCACTACGCCGTTTGAGGACAACATCGATAGCGCTTTTGGAGGGGTTTGGAACATCACGTGTTGGATGAAGCGGAGGGGGGAGCGGATAAATTCCTTGAGTCGCCTTCTCTATCCTCTCTAAAATCGGCCATTCATGGTGCGCCGGACTCAGGGTATTTGCCCTATAGGGGAGAGACGGTGTGATCGGAAGGGTCGAAGTGTTTGATTTTCCGATGCGTATCAGCATATCAGGGCTCTCGATCTCATGCGGATGAAAGCGGTGATATTGATCCAATCCGCATAAATGTCCAATCTCTTCGGTATCTGAAGGGAGTATCTCGCATTCCCATCCCAGCATCCTGCCTGCAATTTTGATCGATTGGTACGCATGTCCCGCATCGAGCTGGCAGTAGCGCCAGCACCGTTCGCCGTATTTCCACTCTTCACGCCAAATTACCGAGCTCAGAGCGATCAGGAAGCTCCCCTCTTTTAACGTTTCATCATACGTATGAAGTAATTCAAGTGCATGTTCACGAGGAGCATAGTGGGAGAGAGTTGAACCCTCACTGAGCCCTTTGATGGCAGGTGCGATAATATAGCACTCAGTGGGCTGGAGATTACCGCTGCTTGCATTACAGCGTAGGGCCCATGAAGACCCTCCATGACTTTTGATCGCGGCAAGTCCCAGTGAGTAGCGTAGGAGCATGGAGAGCGATTCGATACACAAAGGTGCTATTGGCAGAGCATCTTTTTGAAACAGAAGATGATAGGGTGGTGTTACCTCAGAATGTATGAGGGAGATCAACGGTGCGCCATGATAGCGTCGATAGGGGTCGGGCTGGGTTGCCCAGTCCATATATCCCAAACTTGCGGCATATGCGTGAGGACGATGTTTGGTACGATCGTGGTACTCAAGTACGGAAGAAATATTTTTCATAGCGGGATTGTCGAACATAAGGGGTAAATTTACCCTTTGCGTTCTTTCTAGCGTAGAGTTTTTAAAAGTTCTCGAAGCATTTGATCATGCGCGGTGGTATTATCGATATCCATGCGGTTGAGATCCGATTTGAATGAAGCCCGGTAATGAACCCCTTTTTCAGAGATATCGGCATTAACATCGGCATCAAAATGGATGAGGGGCTGGGTGATGCGGTAGTGTTGTTGTAAGATATCTGGAATAGTGGAACCTTTACGAATGGTTGTTTGGAGCGTTCCGGCGGTGGCATTTAACTCTGCGTAAGCCGATATTTGACCTGTGATGGGTGAAGGAAGGGCAAAAAGCTCAAAGGTTTGTTGTGCATCAGCGTTTCGGAGATCCAATAGGATCGAGGAAGGTTCCAAATCAGGGATAATAACGGTGAATTTTGTGTTGCTTCGGGCAACATCCGAAGAAGCTTTGAATTTTAGCAGCGTTTTATCCCCGCTCAAAGTTCCTTGTGCGCTAAGCGCTCCGGCTAAGGGGAGACCGACAAATTGTTCCAAAATTCCGGCATGTTCCAAAGAAGCATCAAGGGCAACATTGACATCGAACGGTTTGATTTGACCGAATTTATCGGCCAACAAAGATTTGAGATTAAAGGTGCTGTTGACATCTTCATGGATCGGTGTGGGGGAAAATCGTTTGGTTTGGGTGCTGAGGTAGATTGTTCCCATCACATCACGACGATCAAGTCCTCTCAAATCAACGGTACCGCTCAGTTGTGTATCGGTATCGGAAGGGTACTCCAGATAATGCATCATAGGCTCATAATCGATCTGATCGATTATGAGATCGAGCTGTGATAGATGAAAGCGATGCAACTCGATTTTGTAAAGGATATCCCCTCCGAATATCGTGGCATTTCCCCGAATATTAAATGCGCCAATCCCTCCGCTAAACGCTCCAACGGTTTTAAAAGGGACACGCATAGGATTCATCCCATCTGCTCTAAAACATTCCAATCGATAATGGGCGTACAGACGCAGAGTTAGAAGCGAAAACCCTCCTTGCGTTGAGAGGGTATTACCGAAATCATCTTGTGCTATCATATGAAAGCGATTGTGGCGCAGGGTAAATTCCTGTACGTTCATTGGTGTTGAGAACCCTGAACTCAAAGCTTTCTCAACAATAGGGCTCATCAGACGGTTACCCCATAGGGAAAATAAAATGAGATAGAGAACCGCAATGAAGGCGATAAATGCCAGAAGCACTTTCGCAGTTTTAGTTCGTCGGAATCGATGAAGCATATTCATGAGATGGCCAATATCCACGGTGTGCCGATGATGAGGAATATCATCAGATTAAGCAGGGTGATGGCTCCGCCGTATAGGTAAATCTCTCGGGGCTGGATGTATCCTGAACTGAGATAGATTGCATTGCACGAAGAGCCCTGCGGTGTGATTGTAGCGTTAAAGTTGGTAGCAAAGAGCAGCATCATCGCCATTAATTCACCCGGGACTCCGGCACTGACACCGATGGAGAGAAAAATACCAAACAGGGCTAACAGATGCGCACTTTGAGAGACGAAGAGGTAATGGATCAAGACATAGATGACGATGAGCAGCAGGTAAACGCTGACCCATGAGAGGCCAGAGAGATAGAGGGTAAAATGTTCAGCAACGGCGCGCATGAACCCCTGTTCAGCGAGTTGGGTCGAAAGGGCAAACAAAATGGCAAACCAAATGAGGGTGCTGAGCGCTTCACCCTGCGCTTTGAAATCTTCGATTCCAAACACCCGTGTTGCCATGAGTATCCCTAATCCTCCGAAGGCAACGGCGGTTTTATCGATCGGAAACATTCCTGAGAGAGACCAGAGGATCAACATCCCTAAAAAGACGCTTCCGGTAATCCACTCATTGCGGCTGATTCGCCCCATGGCACTGAGCGCATCTTTCGCTATTTGAGGTGCATCTGGGGTGTCGCGAAGCTCAGGAGGATAGATTTTAAAGAGAACCCACGGTATTGCGATGAACGCGATAATGGTAGGGAGGAGGGCATAAAGGAGCCATGAGAGGAAGGTGATATGTATTCCCATGGTTTCGGCGATTCCGACACCGATCGGATTCACCGCCATTGCGGTGAGCCACAGTCCTGATGAGATCGTAAGACCTGCCATCGAAGTCATCATCAGGTAGCTTCCTGCCCGTCTATGGGTATTGTCTCCTACTTTCGAACCACAGTCGTGGGCAAGACCGTAGATGATCGGATAGAGTACTCCTGAGCGGGCCGTGTTGCTCGGAAATGCAGGGGCGATCAGGATATCGGTGGCGATAACACTGTATCCCAGTCCCAATGTTGAATGGCCGAATCGGCGGATAATATGAAGGGATAGCCGCTTCCCGAGACCTGATTTGTGGACGGCGTGAGAGACCAAAAAAGCTGCAACGATGAGGAGAATAAAGCTCTCTGAAAATCCGGCATAGGCTTTTGCGGGTTCGATTACTCCGGCCAGGACACTGACGGCCAGGGCAATAATGGAAGCCGCGATGATAGGGAGGAGGTTAAAAAGAATGGCGGCGATGGTAGTGATAAAAATAGTAAAGAGGTACCAGACATTAGGACTCATCGCGAGTGGCGGCGGAGTAAACCATAGTATGAGTGCGAAAAAGATTAAAGCAAACAGCGGTATAAACCGTGTGATAGACATAAGGGCTCTTTTTTTAGCTCTATTATAGCATTTTAGGGAAGTTTTTATAGTTGATATATATAGACTCAACTATTTTGCATAAAAAAATTCACATACCTCTTGACAACACTTGACTCAATGCATTATAATAACGTCAGATTTCAACAAAGGAGTCTTTAGAAATCATGTCAACAGAAGTAAATGAAGAAGCGATCAGCGAAGAACAAGTTACCCTTCCAGAAGGTGAAGAAGTTATTGCTGAGAGCATGAATGAATTAGAAACTATACAAGCCGAACTGGCGTCGTTTAAAGACAAGTACGCCCGCGTACATGCCGATTTCGACAATATCAAAAAACGTCTTGAGCGTGAGAAATATCAAGCGCTTGAGTACGCAAATGAGAAATTTGCCAAAGATTTAATTCCGGTAGTTGATTCGCTTTCAATGGCGATCGGTGCTACTGCGATTGAAGCGGATGCAAACGTCTTACTTGATAAACTCAAAGAAGGTGTTGAGTTGACAATGAAGCAATTGCTCAGTGTCCTCGAAAAACACGGAGTCACTCCTGTGGATGAGTCTGAGCCGTTTAATCCGGATATTCATAACGCCGTACAGCGTGTGGACAGTCCCGATCATGAAAGCGGTGAAATCGTAAACACTTTCCAAAAAGGGTTTCGATACAAAGAGCGCACTCTAAGAGATGCGATGGTCGTAATAGCCAATTGATTTGAACGGCCATCGGAGCAAAGCCCCGATAGCCTACGCTGGGCGCTAAGCCACTAAAGCACACCGATGCTTCCGGCATCGGCGTCAAAAAAAGAAAAAACGAATTTAAAAAAAGGAAATAAAATGTCAAAAGTTATTGGTATCGATTTAGGAACAACAAACTCATGTGTCGCTGTCTATGAAGGCGGCGAAGCAAAAGTTATCCCGAATAAAGAGGGAAAAAATACGACTCCGTCCGTTGTAGCGTTCACGGATAAAGGTGAAATCCTCGTAGGTGATCCGGCGAAACGTCAAGCGATCACAAATCCGGATAAAACGATCTACTCGGTTAAACGTATCATGGGTCTCATGATGAACGAAGAAAAAGCGAAAGAGGCGCACGACAAAGTTACCTATAAAATCGTCGATAAAAACGGTATGGCGGCAGTGGATGTTGCGGGTAAAATTTATACGCCTCAAGAGATCTCGGCAAAAATTCTTTCAAAATTGAAAGCGGATGCTGAGTCATACCTCGGACAAGCGGTTAGCGATGCGGTTATCACCGTTCCTGCGTACTTCAATGATGCACAGCGTAAAGCGACCAAAGAAGCGGGAACGATCGCAGGTCTTAACGTTCTTCGTATCATCAATGAGCCGACGGCATCTGCTTTGGCATACGGTTTGGATTCAAAAGGGGATGAAAAAGTTCTCGTTTACGATCTAGGGGGCGGAACATTTGACGTTACGGTTCTTGAAATCAGCGAGGGAACTTTTGAAGTTCTCTCAACCGATGGAAACGCGTTCCTTGGTGGAGATGACTTCGATAATAAAATCGTTGATTTCCTCGCAAACGAGTTTAAATCGGATCACGGTATCGATCTCAAAGCGGACAAGATGGCGCTTCAACGTCTTAAAGATGCGGCTGAAAATGCAAAAAAAGAGCTCTCTTCTGCGGAAGAGACTGAGATTAATCTTCCGTTTATCACGGCAGATGCAACCGGTCCGAAACACTTAGTCGTCAAACTCACTCGTGCGAAATTCGAGGGGATGATCGATACACTCGTAAAAGAGACGATCTCTCATATCAAAACTGCGATGAAAGATGCAGGGATGAGCAATAACGAGATCAACGAAGTTATCATGGTTGGTGGATCAACGCGTCTTCCAATCGCTCAAAAAATGGTATCCGATGAGTTCGGCGGTAAAACGTTGAACAAAGGGGTAAATCCGGATGAAGTAGTCGCTGCGGGTGCTGCGATCCAAGGTGGAGTTCTACGCGGAGACGTTAAAGATGTACTTCTTCTCGACGTTACACCACTTAGCCTCGGGATCGAAACACTCGGCGGTGTTATGACAAAAATCATCGAAAAAGGGACCACTATTCCGGTTAAAAAATCGCAAGTGTTCTCAACTGCAGAAGACAACCAGCCAGCGGTTTCTATCTCAGTCGGTCAAGGTGAACGTGAGTTTGCCCGCGATAACAAATCTCTTGGACTCTTCGAGCTTACCGGTATCCCTGCGGCACCTCGCGGTGTACCTCAAATCGAAGTAACGTTTGATATCGACGCGAACGGTATTTTGACTGTTAGCTCGACGGATAAAGGGACAGGCAAATCTCAGTCCATCACGATTTCCGGAAGTTCAGGACTCAGTGAAGAAGAGATCAATAAAATGGTTCAAGACGCGGAGAGCCACAAAGCCGAAGATGCGAAACGCAAAGAGATCGTAGACCTTCGCAACCAAGCCGATGCGTTGGCAAGCCAAACCGAAAAATCTCTCAAAGAGATGGAAGATAAAATTGACGCAAGTGAAAAAGCGGCAATCGAAACGGCTCTTGAAGAACTTAAAGCGGTACTTAAAAATACCGATGCGTCTAAAGAAGAGATCGAAGCGGCTACCAAAAAATTGGCAGACGCGAGCCACAAAATGGCAGAGCAAATGTACAAACAAAACGAAGGGGGCGAAGCAGCCTCTTCATCTGCGAAAAAAGATGACGACGTCATCGACGCTGAAATCGAGTAAGTTTTTCTTTCCCGTTCGCCCTGAGCTCGAGGAAACATCGCTACGCGAGCGGTACCCTTGTTTTGTCGAAGGGTGTTTTCTCCGTCATCCCGTACTTGATACGGGATCTATCCCCATAATTTTATTAATTTCCCCCTAAGCTCACCACACTTATACTTGCACTTATATGTATTGGAGGTGTATCATGGCACAAATGACCATTTATCTCGATAATGAACTCGAATCCAAAGTCAAACAAAATGTTGCCGCGATGGGAATATCATTGAGTCAGTTCGTCTCAGGACTGATTCGTAAAGAGTTGCACGAAGAGTGGTCTCCCGCTATCCATCAGTTGGCTGGTGCATGGGATGATTTCCCCGATGCAAAGAGTTTACGAGATTCCGAGGCGCACGATTGTGCGCGGGAATCGTTTTAAATGTATCTGCTTGACACCAACACCCTCATCTATTTTTTCAAAGGGGAGGGAAATGTTGCGGCTAGGATGTTCGAGCACTCCCCCTCTCAAATCGCTATCCCGTCTCTGGTTGTCTATGAACTCGAAGTAGGAATCGCCAAATCTTCCTCACCGAAAAAGCGCGAACAACAGCTCAAAATGTTATTAGAGAACGTGATTGTGATACCGTTTGGGAATGAAGAAGCGCGTGTTTCGGCAAAAATACGTGCTTCATTAGAATCAATCGGTGAACCTATTGGACCGCTTGACACATTGATTGCGGGGTGTGCATTGGCTCATCATTACACTTTAGTGACCCGTAACAAAAAAGAGTTTGGAAAAGTAAAAGGGCTAAAAGTCGAAAACTGGTATTGAAGAAGATGAACTTTAAGCTCTCCCGTTCGCCCTGAGCCAGTCGAAGGGTGTTTTCTCCGTCATTCCCGCGAAAGCGGGAATCCAGCTATCTTTTCTTAATCTATTTCTTCACGTTAATGGCAACACTGATAAAACAATTTTCTGAACAACAAATAATGGTTTTATGTGCAAAAAATTCATTAATATTGTATGATTTAAAGAAAAAAAAGAGTATCAAATGTTTAATGACTCTCAACAAGTGATTATAGCTATCGTTCTCCTTGCCCTTGTGTTATTTATCTTAGTTTTCTTTATGCTAAAAAGAAGCTCAACCTCACAACCTCCTAGCAATAAACCAGAAAAAAATGAGCTATCGGAAGTAGCCGCCCAAGAGCAGGCAGAAGTAGTTCCATTGATAAAAGAAGAGCCAACAGTAGAGCCAGAGCCACTTTCAGAAATTCCCGTATATGGAACAGAGGAAGGAGAATTTGTAGTCACAACACCGATTTTTGAAGATAAACTCGAAGAGTTAACGAGTAGAAGAAAAAGTGACAAGACAATCCAAAAACGAGCCGTTCCTCCGCATGGAAAAATTACAAAACAAAATTTTTCTGAATTTGAGGGTGAGAGAATATTGGTTGCAGAAGATAATCTGATTAACCAAAAAGTTCTTGTGGGTCTGTTAGCCGGAAGCGGTATCGAGTTAGTCTTGGCAGATGATGGTCAGGAAGCCCTAGATATACTGGAAAATGACACCAATTTTTTGATGATTTTAATGGATGCCCACATGCCGAGAGTTGATGGGTTTGAAGCAACGCGTATTATTCGAGAAAATCCTAAATTTGATCACATCCTAGTCGTGGCGCTTAGTGGAGACACTGCATCGGATGACATACAAAAAATGAAAAATGCAGGGATGTCTGAACAGCTAGAAAAACCTCTGAGAATGGAATCTTTGTATAACATTATTTATGCCTATACGGGGAAAGAGACTCCTACGGATGAGTTTGTAAAATCGGTAATGAGCAACAATTTGGATGTTGAGAAAGGGCTTCAAACGTGTGGAGGCGATGAGGAATTTTACCGTGAAATCCTATCGGAGTTTATCACTGATTATGCCGATTCTTCTGATAAATTAGGGATATTTTTACGCTCTCATAATCTTCAAGATGCTGATGTATATCTTCTTGATATTATCGGTGTCGCTGAAAACATCGGGGCGCATCCACTCGGTGAAATTGCTTCAAAGCTGAAACTAGCTCTCAGTGACACGCATGAGCGGAGCTACTTTATCCTTTTCGATCACTACAAGGTCCAATTAGATAGATTAATAGAAGATATTAGAGCGTATGTTGGATGATGCTATCGTATCTGCTGAGCTAAACTCCAGTCAACCTTTGTTATAATCTTTTAAATATTATTACTGTGGATTTTTATGAGCGATCGATATATCGGACGACAGCCTATCATCAATGCCAAAGCTAAAATCGTCGCGTATGATTTACTCTACCGTGAATCAGGTCATAATGACGACAACGGATTGACCGCAGCCGTTATTAGTAATCTCCTGGTTTCGATGGAGAGTATTTTGGGTAAACATATCGGGTTTATCCGGGTTAATACCGAGTTTCTGCATTACGATGTTATTGATCTGCTTTTGCAAGAAAAGGTAGTTTATTCTCTTTTTGCCGATGCAGTGATTGACGAAGCTCTTGCGGATCGAATGCGATATTTGCGTGATCAGGGATATCGGTTCGCGCTCAATGACTGCATTTTTACTCAAGAGAGTGCTGTCCATTATGCTTTGATTCTTCCAGCTTTGAGTTATATTAAAATCGATGTTACGAACAGTGATTTATCTTTTGTCGGACGAAATATTCCAATGTTTCATGAGGTCGGGATTGAAGTCATCGGGACGAAAATCGAGACGCATGATGCGTATGATTTGTGCCGTTCAATGGGATTTGATTATTATCAGGGCTATTTTATCTCCGAACCCAATATCATTAAAAACGCCTCTTTTTCTCCTGAACAAGAGGGGATATTCCGTTTGTGGAACCTTCTGCAAGGTGAAAGTGAAATGCCGGAGCTTGTTGAAGCGTTTCAAAACAACCATGCTATCAGCTTAAAATTGCTTCGTTTCATCAACTCTGCGGCATTCTCGTTGCGTAATCCTGTTTCTTCGATTGAGCAGGTGTTGACACTCATGGGGCGTGATCCGATTTCACGCTGGATTATGTTGATGATGTTCTCAGAACAAGGAGGCAGTGAAAAACGGGTTCCTCTATTGCTGATGGTCGTTCATCGTACGGAGTTGATGAGTGCTTTAGTACAGGTAATTAATCCCAAAGCAACCAAAAAAGATCTTTCAATGGCCTATTTTACCGGGATGCTCTCTTTGATCCATCTTTTGTTCCACATGTCACAGCGGGATATCTTATCAAAGCTCAATATCTCGTATGAGATTGAGCAAGCGGTTTTAGAAGGGGAGGGATTTTATGGCGAGATGCTGGATTTGGTTCGCTCCATCGAGTTGTTTGATACCGAGGCGATTGAAGAGTATTTAGAGACTTTGGGTCTAAAATATGCGATAATAGAGCCGATTATTACCGAAGTTATGGAAAAAGTAAATACGTTTGAAAAGGCGATAGAAGAATGAAGAAAAATGGGATAACGTTTATTCTGCTGAGTTGGATGATCCTCTTTGCAACGATTCAAACCTATGCGGCAGAAGCCAAGGGATATAAAATTGTGTTGGCCTCATATCCTACTTTCGAAGAAGCAAAAGCGGCTTTGGATAAGCTCGGTTCACAAATAGGGACTTCAGAGCTTGCGCTACAAAAAGAGTACCGTTTTGATATTGCTGCCAGAGCATCAGGGAAGGCTTTTATGTTGGCTGTTGAGCCGATTGAAACCGAAAAAGGGGCAGAATTTGTCCTAAAACAGTTTAAAAAATACTATCCTGATGCGTACGTAAATGGTTATTTCGGACCGACCAAGGGGGCAGTATTCTTTAAGCAGCCACAACCTGAGAGTCTCATTGAAGAGGCTAATGCAACCGACGCTAATATGACGACAGCAGCAAAGGAGTTGGTTGAAGAGAATGCTACAGTACCTGCACCTGTAGTACCTGTCATTACGGATGACAATCTTCCTGAAGATTTTTCTGAGCCGGAAGAACCAAAAAGCAAAACAGGGTTGATTATTTCTTTACTCATTGCCGGCGGTGTTGTATTGGTGTTATGGAGAATGCGAAAGCAAAAATCTCCCCAACCGGTGAAAGAGTTCAAAGAAAAATACGAAGAGGCAGTAGAAGAGAGCGAGAGTGAAGATCGCGTAGAGATGATCGAATCGGAAGCATTTAGCATTATTGAGGAAGATGAGACGCCTCAAAATATTCAGCCAAAAGTGTTTGAACCAGAACCCGATATTTTTTACAAACTTAAAAAGAATATATTTTTCATGACATTGATGGGTGAACTAAAAGCTGCATCCGATAGTAAAGATGATCAACGATGTCGCGATTTAATGGATGAAGTATTACGATATCAGAAAAATTTTCGTACAAGTGAAATAATTACCGTTATGCAGAATCTTATCGAGACAAAAGCGTACGATGAACTTGCACTTGTTATCAGTCGTGAGACGAATTAAGTATTATCAAGGATAAAAAAATGGAACAATTTTTAGAAAAAGCAAAATCTGCCAGTCGTGTTTTAGCGACGATGAGCGGGTCGGAACGTAACCGTATTTTGCGAGAGATGGCTGAAGCACTTCGTGCAAACACGATGAACATCATCGAAGCTAATGCTTTGGATATGCGAAATGCGCAGGAGAGCAGTCTTGCTCCATCGATGAAAGAGCGATTGCTGTTGGATGAAAAGCGGATTGATGCGATGGCAGTCGCAATCCTTGAGATTGCCGCACTTAAAGATCCTATCGGAAAAGTGATCGAGGGATGGGTCACCGAAGCGGGGCTGAAAATCGAGAAAGTGAGCATCCCTATCGGGGTAATCGGGATCATTTACGAATCCCGTCCGAATGTAACCTCAGATACGGCGGCACTCTGTTTTAAAAGTTCGAACGGGTGTGTCCTCAAGGGGGGAAAAGAGGCTGAAGCTTCCAACAAGATCATTGCTGATGTATTACAGCAGGTTCTGGTCCGCAATAATCTCCCGAAAGAGTTGATTGCTCTGCTACCCGATGCAACGCGTGAAGGGGTGGCTAAACTGATCAAAATGGATCAATACGTCGATTTGATCGTTCCACGGGGTGGCGAAGCCTTGATTCGCTTTGTGAGTCAAAATGCGAGTGTCCCTGTTGTCAAACACGATAAAGGGCTGTGCCATACCTATATCGATAAAGGGGCGAATATCGAGAATGCGATAGCCATTGCCCTTAATGCGAAAGTACAGCGTCCCGGAGTGTGCAATTCGATGGAGACACTGCTCGTTGATGGAGCGATTGCCGCAGAGGTCCTCCCGATCCTCAAAGAGGCATTTGAGCGTGCACATACACAGCTCAAAGGGTGTGAATTAACCCGTGAAGTGATCGATGTGGAAACTGCGAGTGAAGAGGATTTTGATACGGAGTATCTCGCCAATATTCTTAATATTCGTGTAGTCGATGGAGTTGAGGGGGCGATAAGCCATATCGTTCGATTCGGATCGGGTCACTCCGAGGCGATCATTACCGAAAACATCACCACATCCGAGCGGTTTATGGATTGCGTAGATGCGGCGGCGGTGTATGTGAATGCTTCTACCCGTTTCACCGATGGCGGGGCTTTCGGATTCGGGGCTGAAGTGGGAATTAGTACCAATAAACTCCATGCCAGAGGACCGATGGGTGTGGAGGGTTTAACGACGTATAAATACAAAGTGTATGGAAAAGGACAGATTCGTTGAACTCTGTTTTAAATATCGAAAATATATCTTTTGGATATAGTAAAGATATATTTATTTTTGATAATTTTTCTTTAGCCCTTAACAAAGGGGAAATCAAAGCGATTGTCGGGCCCAGCGGTGTCGGTAAATCGACACTGTTTGAACTCGTTTTAGGGCATCGTAAACCCTCATCCGGGTTTATCCGAGCATCGTCGTATTCTCAAGTCTTTCAAGATCCCTACAGCTCATTTCATCCTACCTATACGATACGAGAACAAATCATAGAAGTAACGTCGATGGAGGGGTATCAGGAGTTGTTAGAACAGATGGGATTGGAAGAGTATCATCTGGATATGTTGCCGCATAAACTCTCAGGAGGTCAGCTGCAGAGATGCTCAATCCTTCGTGCATTGCTGATGAAGCCGGAATTGCTGCTTTTGGATGAACCGACTTCGGCACTTGATAATCTTAATCAGCTCGAAATTATGAAATTGATTGTGAATCATATAACAGGGATGGGTGTGCTATTGATCACCCATGACGGTGATTTGGCACGCTGGTGTGCGGATGAGATTATTACCCTAACTCAACCAATGTCGAATTAAATAATACCCTGACGCTGCCATTAAAACGGTTCCGAAGGTATTGAGCGCCATATTGGCCGCCGCCATAAGCAGATGGCCGCCGCTGAGCAATAAAAAAGTTTCCATCGCAAAGGTGGAATAAGTTGTGAGCCCCCCCAAAAAGCCGGTAGTAAGAAATGATTTCATGTGTACACTAAAGAGGGTCGTATAGGTGAAGTAGGCGAAGAGTGCACCGATGATGAAACTGCCCAGCAGATTAACCGACATTGTCCCAAAAGGGAGGGTGTGAGGAAAGTTATGATTGACAACACCGTTCATATAGGCACGAAGTATCGCCCCTAAAAAGGCACCGCTACCGATAGCGAGGATGGTTTGCCAGCTCATCATCATAGACCTTTTGCATTAGAGTATGGATTTCATTGAGCCACTCCGGATTGCTCTTATCCGCTATAAACGAGTCCAAATAAACGGCGGTGATAGTACCGGGGTTAAAATCTTTCCGTTTGTTGCTGAAATGCCATGCCGTTGCGATTAACACGACGGGCTGCACTTTGAGACTATACTTGTCGGCAACCATTTTTGCGCCCGCTTTAAAAGGCTTCATTTTGCCGGTTTCGGTACGGGTTCCTTCGGGGAAAATAGTGATAACACGGCCATGATCGAGGCGGTCTTTGCACTCTTTGATCAGTTTGACAAGCGCGGTTTTAGACTCTCGCTCCAATGCGATGTCTTTGGGAAGACGAACAACCAAACCGAAAAACGGGACATTAAACAGCTCTTTTTTAGCGACCCATGCCAAATCTTTGGTACTAATCGTCTCCATAATACCGATGTCAATGTCGCTTTGATGGTTGATTAAATACATTTGCGCATCCGGATCGGGTCTCCCTTTGACACGGACAGGTACAAAAACAAGAAGACGGATGAACCATGCCGAAACTTTAACAGCGTAAGGCTTTGGGAGGAGATAAAAAGTAGCGATCATCAGGGTCATCCCGGTAAAGATGACGATTACCGCATAAAGCCACTTAATTCGAGCAAAGATCACGTTGATTAACCCATCCTACTTTTTCATTGCTAAGGTGGACTTTGGTAAACTCACCCACCTCTTTTTCCGCTTCTAAATGCTCTTCTTGAAGGGTCATTTCAAAAATTGTCCCATTTTTTATCGGAAGCAAGTAGATAGGGGCATCTTTTTTGACACAGACGTCTTGATTCGGTAAAAGTGCAAAAACAATGTAAAACATCGGCAGTACCGAAGCGTACAGATACCATTTCTCACGTCTCCAGTAAAACAATCCTGCGAGAATTAAGACAACAACAACCGCAGCACCCACTTTAAGTTCGGTATGGCGTGCATCCGTCGGAGAGAGATCGCTTTGGGTTGAGACGGTATCATCATCCACAACGATCGGAATAGTGAGCGACTCATAGCGTTGCTTTTGAAGATTAAAGTACGAAAAATTGAGGTTTTGTTCATCGTTAGGAATGATCACATAATAGGTCATTTGTGATTCACCGACATTGGAAAGTTTGGACTCAAACCCCTGTTTGATGGCATTTGGAATGTTAAAATCACTGATATTACAACGTGACGCTTTAACGGTGAAAATGACGACATTGCTCTCATTATTGTAGGCGGTCGTTTTATAATTGATAATAGTAAATTTTTCGGCTAAAACATTCGCAAAACCTGATGGCGGGCTGAGGGTTGTTGCACTGAGTGATGTTCCGCTCAGAGTTTCAGATGTTGCTCCGGTAGAGGTAATGGTGGCGGTAACATCGGGAAGGCGCACTGCAGAAGATTGAACGAGAAAATAAAAGGTGTCGTAAATACCGTCTTCTTGTACTTTTCGACGCGGGGTATCACTAAAAATGCGGATACCCTCTTCGTTTTGAAGGGTATATTCAATATTACCTGCGGCTAAATCTACCGGGGTGAGTTTAACGGTGAGGGCAATGATTTCACCCACATACGGATGAGTCGGCAGATCGGTAAATTCTAAGGTAAGTCCAGATGCCGTGGAGCCCGTTGCGGCTGAGAAAAGTGAATCGATTGAAGAGGGTGCTTCCTCGGTAGAAGGTTCTTCCGCAGAGGGCTCACTCAGTACGGAGGGCTCTGCAAAAAGAATCTGCGTGAACAGCAGAAAAAAGAGGATCAGTGTTTTCAAGCGTTTATAAACCCTTCGAGCATCGCTCGTCCATCATCTGAACCTAAAAGAGCCTCCATCGCGCGTTCAGGATGGGGCATAAGACCAAAAACATTTTTGGCTTTATTGCAAATCCCTGCGATACTGTCGACTGACCCGTTTGGATTATCGATATTTCCCGAGCAATCAGTGTATTGTAACAGCACTTGATTATTTGCGTAAAGCTCTTTGAGCCCTTCTTCATCGATGTAGAAGTTGCCGTCATGGTGTGCAATAGGGATATTGACCACTTGATCGACTGAGCAATGACGTAAGAAATCATTATCGTTATTGATCACTTTCAGATGGTGGTGACGAGAAATAAAGTGAAGCCCCTCATTACGTTTGAGTGCACCCGGAAGGAGGCCGGTTTCGGTTAGAACTTGAAAACCGTTGCAAATTCCTAAAACTTTTCCGCCGTTATCCGCATATACTTTAAGGGCTTTCATAATCGGAGACATTTTTGCAATGGCACCGCTGCGGAGATAATCGCCGTAGCTGAATCCTCCTGCGGCTACTACCAAATCCATGTCAGAGGGGATAGCATCTTCTTTGTGCCAAAGAATTTGTGTTTCGCACCCTAATGCGGCAAACGCATATTGGGCATCATACTCACAGTTTGTCCCCGGAAATTGGATGATGCCTACTTTCATGCTTGAATCTCGATTTCATAATCTTCAATAACGGTATTGGCCAAAAGCTCTTCACACATATGGGCTACTTTTTCTTTTGCGACCACAGCATCAGACTCATTCATCTCAATGATGATTTGTTTGCCGACACGGACATCACGGACACTTTCAAAGCCGTGACCGCTGAGGGCATGCTGTACCGCTTTACCTTGAGAGTCCAAAACTCCGTTTTTCAAAAATACGTTTACAATTGCTTTCATCATTATTCCTTTGGTATGTCGTATAATCAGTTCAAAATTCGGTTTAGTACTTCTTCGTAAGCGACTTTGAGTCCGCCGAGTCCTTGGCGGAAACGGTCTTTATCCATTTTCTCACCGGTTTCTAAATCCCAAAAACGGCAGTTGTCGGGACTGATCTCATCGGCAAGGATGATTTTGCCGTCTTTATCGCGACCGAATTCAAGTTTGAAATCGACGAGGTTAAGCCCTTTATCATGGAAATAGGGACGAAGAATAGAATTGACTTCACGAGCCATAGCACGCAATTGATCGAGTTCCGCTTCGTTTTTAACGAGTTCTAAAATCAAACAATGTTGATCGTTCAGTTTCGGATCGCCGAGGGCATCGTTTTTGTAATCGAATTCGACCAACGTAAACGGAAGAACGGTTCCATCGGCAATTCCAAGATTTTTACTGAGACTTCCTGTCGCTATGTTACGTACGATAACTTCGATAAGGATGATGTCCACTTTTTTACAAAGCATGTTAGTATCATCGAGCATCTCGACAAAATGGGACTCTATACCGCGAGAAGCAAGCATTTTAAACAATTCCGTTGAAATCTTGTTGTTCAAGGCACCTTTGCCCGATTCATTGTCTTTTTTTGCGCCGTTGAATGCGGTCAGATCATCCTTAAATTCGGCAATGACCAGATTGGCATCGTCGGTGCTAAAGAGGCGTTTAGCCTTTCCTTCGTAGATGAGATCGCGTTTTTCCATGGTTATTTTCCTTTGACTATGATTAGAGCTTTAATGATATCAACGCCCTCTTTGAGCTGAATGTCTTTGTTCAGCTGTTCAGGGGTAATGACCGTTTTATTGGTGGCATTGGCTTCGGTCACATCGACCATACCGTCATTCTTTTCGAGTTCGGATTCCAGATGTTTTTTGAGGTCGGCTTCTTTGATATTAAACGATTTGTCGTGATTTTTGATCTCACCGGCGGTCACTTCGATATCAGGAACCACACCTACGGCTTGAATCGTACGGCCGCTTGGGAGATAATATCGGGCAACCGTAAGTTTGATCGCTTCAGTTTCCGTTACCGGCATGACGACTTGAACGGAGCCTTTACCGAATGTTTTTTCTCCGACAATGACGGCCCGTTTCAAATCTTGCAGTGCTCCGCTGACGATTTCTGAAGCACTGGCTGAACCTTCATTGACCAAAACGACGAGAGGCAAATCGGTAACAGTAGCACTTTTAGTCGCGCTGTAAGAGACATCGTCGGCTTTGTTGCGCCCTTTTTGAGAGACGATAACCCCTTCATTGACAAACAAGTCCGTAAGCTCGACCGCTTGATCCAGCAGTCCTCCCGGATTGTTACGGAGGTCTAAAATAATCCCTTTACTTTTAGAGGCATGTTTTTTGATGGCTGTTTTCACATCGGCGGCCACTTTTTTGTCGAAGCTCGTGACGCGGATATAGAGGATATTTCCGCTGATGGTACGGGTGTAAACCGATTCAACGGTGATAATATCGCGGATGATGTGAAATTTCAGAGGATCGGCTGAACCTTTTCGGACGATGGTGAGGTCAATCGGTGTTTTAGGCGTTCCGCGCATAAGAGACACCGCGTCATCGATCGTCATGCTTAAGGTTGCTTTGTCATTGATTTTCAGGATGATATCGCCGGATTTGATCCCTGCCTTATCCGCAGGTGTCCCTTCGATAGGGGCGATAACGGTGAGGGCGTTATCACGCATTCCGACCGTAATCCCTAAGCCTCCGAATTCGCCGTCCGTTTGGGTTTTGAGATTATCGTAGCTTTTTTTGTCCATATAGGTGGAGTGGGCATCCAGATTGGAGAGCATACCCTGAAGCGATTTATCGATCAATTGGTCAATCGTAAGGCCGTCTACATTGTATTGTTCGACAATCCCTAAAACTTTAGTAAATTTTGCCAGAGATTGGAGGCGTGAGGCTTCTACAGAGGGTTCAGCAGGTGCAACGGTGTTGCTTTTTGCAAACAGTGATGAAGAGAGGGCAACACTTATTGCTACGGCACTCATAAAGCCGACAACCATCATTTTTGTGTTTTTCATACGTTTTTGAACCTCATGCAGAGCCATAAATAAGATCAGCAATTATAGTGAAAACTTCATTAATTAACAATGACTCAGTTCACTTCGATAACGACATCACCGATCGTGATTTTCTCCCCTTTGGTGATTTTTGCCCGTTTGCGGGTTTCCACGGTACCGTTGCGTAAAACGTGGCTATTCTCGATCAGCATCTTTGCTTGTCCGCCGGTATCGACAAGGTCAAGAAGTTTGATCAGTTTATGGAGTTCGATAAAAGGTTCGGTGAGGGTATAGGTCATGAATGGTCTTTACAGTAAAATTAATAGATATTTGATAGAAGAAAAGGGGAAAAATAAAAGGTGCATGAAAGCCCCGCAGGGCTTCATGGGTGTGATTACCAGCGGTCGCGTGGAGGGCGTGGAGCACGAGGACGAGCTTCGTTAACACGAAGTGTACGTCCGCCGAAGTCGTTACCTTCAAGAGCAGTGATCGCTTTATTAGCTTCATCTTGGTTCGCCATTTCAACGAAACCGAAACCGCGAAAACGGCCTGTCTCTTTGTCGTTTACGAATTTAACTGAACTAACTTCACCGTATTGTCCGAAAAGATCTTTCAAATCATTTTCGTCTTTGCCGTAGGGAATGTTCCCGACATAAATTTGTGTCACATTGTACTCCGTGAAAAAATCGAACTATAACCAGCATAATCCTTAAAACATTTTAGCCTTTAAAATCTTATGGGAATGTTAAAAATAATTGTATTTCCGTTATTAGTATAATCGCCTTGTAAAAACTTTACAAAAACGATTTTATCGGGATAAAAGCAGAGTGAAGGGCATTAATTTAGATGGTATATCCCAAAGGTGAAACGGGCTTAAAATAGGGATCTTTGTCCTGCAGTTTTTGAAAAATTTTATCTCGCGGAAGAGGACGGCAAAGATGGTAGCCTTGCAGGGTGTCAATATTGTTTTCCATTAAAAAATCGTAGTGAGAACTCTCTTCAACCCCCTCCGCCGTCACCTTCATCCCCAGTACATGTGCAAGATTTGAGATTGCTTCGACGATATGACGATTGGAAGCGCCTTCAAAAAGGGGCAAAATGAAGGATTTATCAATTTTAAGGGTATCAATCGGGAGTTGCGCAAGATAGGCAAACGATGAGTAGCCTGTACCGAAATCATCGAGTGCTATCCGTACTCCGCCTGCTTGCAATTGGTGGAGCTGATGGCTGGCTATATCAATGTTTTCCATCACGGCACTTTCGGTCAGTTCTACTTTGATATACGTTGGGGAGATAGAGCGTTTGTCCAAATACTCAAGCAACTCTTTGGCAAAGGCTTCTTGATGGAGTTGTTTTGCGGATACATTGATTGCAACAAAGAAAGGCTCATTGCGCAGGGCTCGGACCATCTCGATAAAATTACACGCTTGGGTTAGTACCTCATTTCCGATCAAGAGGATATCCCCGTTGGTTTCGGCAACTGAGATAAAAATATCCGGGGAGATAAATCCCTGCTCCGGATGCGGAAGACGCAGTAGCGCTTCATACCCTTCAAGCTGCAAGGTTTTCGTATCGATAAGAGGTTGAAAATAGAGTTCAAATAGATTTTGAGTCAGCCCATCGCGTATCAGAGATTCAATATGTAAAAAATCGTGAAGAGCTCTTTGCATCGAAGTATGGTAGTAGACGAATTGGTTTTTCCCTTTCTTTTTCGCTTCATACATCGCGGTATCGGCATGTCTGAGTAAATCTTCACCGATAGAAGCATCTTGGGGGTATAGGACAATGCCGATAGAAGAGGAGAGGAAAAAATTCATCTCATTGATTTTGAATGGCTCTTTAAACGTTTGTATTAAGTGTTCTGCAATGGCATTGACGCTTAACGTATCGGCATCTTGGAGTAAAATAACAAACTCATCTCCGCCAAAGCGGGCACAAAAATCGTATCTCCCAGTCGTTTTTTTAATGCGATTACTTACTTCAATTAATATTTTATCGCCGATTTCGTGCCCCATCGTATCGTTAATGTTTTTGAAATTGTCCAAATCCAAAAATAAAAGGGCAAAGGGTGTTTGAGTAGCGTGTTCGAATCGGCTATCGAGTTGAAGTTTGAGTTTGGCACGATTAGGCAACTTCGTCAATGGATCATGATACGCTAAAAAAGCAATCTCTTCACTTTGCGCTTTGGATGCGGTGATATCGCTGGAAATACCGATAAATAAGTGAAGTGTCGAGTGGTGGTAAATACGGCTTTTTAACCAGCGTATCTCATCGTCAATTTGGAGAATACGAAATTGGATCTCTTGAGATTGACCGGGAAGAAGGGTTTCGAAAAAGATTTGTACTAAAGCGCGATCGTCAGGATGAATTTGTTGTTGCCATAAATTGGGATTGGTTATAAATGTTTCTTTTGAAAATCCTAAAATTCGCTCAATAGCGTTGTTTACATATCTTAGGGCGAGGTTTTGATTATCGATATACCAAATAATTTCATCGATACTGCTCAGTATTTCTTCAATCTCTCTATTCTTGGAGTTCAGTAATATTGTGAGTTTGTGGGCTTGAAGCTCGATCAGTTTTTTGGATTCACGAAGTTCTTTGTTAAGATGGTTGATATCTGTTAAATTTCGAACATTGACAAAAAAGCGAACATGATCGTTATGACGAATCATTTGTACGCTTTTGACCGTTTTAACAATCTCCCCGCTACTGTGGATAAAATCGGTCTCGGCATCGAGCGATTTCCCCTCACGCATCACTTTTTCAATACACTCTTGGAAGACATCAATGTCGGCAAGAAGGCTCAATATATTAAGCCCCAGCAAGATAGTGTTTTGATACCCTACCATTGAAGAAAAAGCGTCATTGGCAAAAAGGATGACGCCTCGTTCATCAACCATGATGATACCATCCGGGAGATAATTCAAAACATCGTATAAAGGGGCTTCGGTTTGCATCGTGTCCTAAAGAGTGATTATTTTGTGATATTGTAATTTGTTATAGTTTAAAACTTTCTTCTTTGCGTATACTAGCAACTATTAGCAAGAGATAATTTGAATTTGGCTATAATCGCGAAATTTTAGTATGTAAAGAGTTTTAAGTATGGTACAAGTTACAAAATTAACAATGCGTTTTGGAAGCCGGATTTTATTTGAGGGGATTAACCTCAAGCTCGACCGTAACAAACGTTACGGTCTGATCGGTGCGAACGGCGCAGGAAAAACGACGTTTTTGAAAATCCTCAGCGGCGAGATCAAAGAGTACGAAGGGGATGTCTCTATCGAACCGGGTCTCAAAGTAGGGATTTTGGGTCAGAATCAGTTTGCGTTTGAAGATTTCACAATTGCCGATGCGGTATTGTGGGGGAACAAACGTCTTTATGATGCGATCAAAGAGAAAGAGTATTTGTACGCCAACGGTGATTTCGAAGATGATAAAACCAATGACCGTCTCGCAGAGTTGGAGATGATTTCGGTCGAAGAAGATCCGACGTATGAATACGACGTTCAAATCGCAAAGATTTTGGAAAACGTCGGGATTTCGGCCGAACATCATCAAGATTTGATGTCAAGTCTTCCCTCATCAGAGAAATTCAAAGTTCTCCTTGCGCAGGTTCTGTATCCGAAACCGGACGTTTTGTTCCTCGATGAGCCGACGAATAACCTCGATATCGATACGATCGGATGGTTGGAACGTGAGCTTCAGCGTCATGAGGGAACATTGGTTATCATCTCGCATGACCGTCACTTCATCAATGCCGTTGTGACCAACATTCTCGATGTCGATTTCCAAAAAATCCGTGAGTTTACCGGAACGTATGATGACTGGTACCTCGCTTCGACCGTTATGGCGAACCAAGCACAGCTTGACCGCGATAAAAAAGTTAAAGAGAAAGAGCAGCTCGAAGCGTTTGTCCGCCGATTCTCTGCCAATGCCTCTAAAGCAAAACAAGCAACCTCACGTCAAAAACAGCTCGATAAACTCACCATCGAAGATATTAAGCCATCATCCCGCCGTGACCCGAGTATCGTCTTTAAGCCTAAGCGTCCTATGGGGGATGAAGCGTTGCGTGTGGCGAATGTTTCTCACAGCTATGGCGATTTGAATGTTTTGCATAATTTTGATATTTTGGTTGCTCCGGGTGAAAAAATCGCCGTTATCGGTGCCAACGGTGCCGGTAAATCAACCTTGTGCAAAATTCTGATGGAAGAGATGAAGCCGACAAGCGGAACCGTAACATGGGGAGCGACGATTGAATACAGCTATTTCCCGCAAGATACGACCGATAAAATCAAAGGGGACGGAACGCTGTATGACTGGCTTCGCGGGTTTGATCCGAAACGTGAAATTTCAGAAATCCGCAACTGTCTAGGGCGAATGTTATTCAACGGTGAGCAGCAAGAGAAAAGTGTTGAGAAGATTTCAGGGGGAGAGAAACACCGTATGATGCTCTCCAAGATGATGTTGGAGGGGGGAAATTTCCTCGTACTCGATGAGCCTACCAATCACCTTGACCTTGAAGCGATTATTGCTCTGGGTGAAGCATTGCTGGATTTTGAAGGAAATGTTATTTGTGTGAGCCATGACCGTGAGCTCCTCGATGCGTTCGCCGATCGTATTATTGAGTTGCATCTTGATGGAACCTACATCGATTTCAAAGGTTCGTACGAAGAGTTTGCTGAAGCTAAAGCGAACGGAAGTTTATAATTTCGTCATCCCGTACTTGATACGGGATCCACGTATTTAGTCTTTTAGATTCCGTGTCGTAGCACGGAATGACGAGAAAGGTACAAAACATGAATGATTATACATCGTATGTCGGTTTCGGCGTCGCGGGAAACTTCGCCCTCCACCTCGAACAAGCGGGCGAGAGTGCCGATTTTAAAGATATTCTTACCGAAGATCCAAACGGTCCGAAAGGGATGTTCCCTTTCTATATCCCCGGACGTGAGGGGCAGCTTGGTATCTATCCGATTAGTTCCGATACGATTCTTCTTTCCGAGGAAGAGTGCAATGTTCAGCTCGAGCCTGAAGTGGCACTTATCTGTGATCTTGAATATGATGTTGAGGGGAATGTGACAAACATCACACCGAGATTTTTCGGTGCCTATAACGATTGCTCACTCCGCAAAGAGGGCTCTGAGAAAATCAGCCACAAAAAAAACTGGGGTGAAGCCTCCAAAGGGTTGTCATCGACGTTGATTCCGATCGATACGTTTGAGAAGGGCGGGGTGATGGACAGCTATCGTATCGCTTCGTTTTTGCGACGTGAGGGGATGTTGATGCGTTACGGTGAAGATGTTGAACTCACGGGGTACAGTTTCTTTTACCGTAAATTACTGGAATGGATGCAAAAGCAGATTAATACTCAAAGTGACTTTGGCCCCTTAGAACCTATCGGTGCGTATTTACGAGAAGCCGGATGCCCTAAACAAGCCATTATCAGTATCGGTGCGACCCGTTATACCCATTTCGGTGAGACCAATTTCCTGGAGCAGGGGGATGAGGTGATTGTGGTCGTGTATGATAATAAGACCTATTGTATGAACCCGATACTCTCTTTTGCAAATAAAGGAGTACTGGCGGAAAAAGAGGGTGTCAGTGCGTTGGTCCAAAAGGTCATTCGTGCTTAAAACCGGCCTTTATCGCCATTACAAGGGAAAACACTACGAGGTTATCGGGGTAGCAAAACACTCTGAAACCTCTGAGAGCATGGTGGTGTATCGTCCCCTTTACGGTGAGCGCGGATTGTGGGTGCGCCCTTTTAAAATGTTTATCGAAATTCTCCCCAATGGAACAAAACGGTTTGAATATTGCGGAGAGGTTCAATGAGCCGAGGGACAAAGCTCTCGCTCGATTTGGGAGCCTCATGGGGCGAGGGGTGGAGTATGGAAGCGGAAAAAACGACGAAAACGTTGACGCTTCTCGAACCTTCCGCCCACCGTCTCGTTTTTCAAAAGGAAAAGCGCAAAGGGAAAGCGGTGACACTCGTCGGCCCTTTCAGCCTAAACGAAGAAGATGCCCAAAAAACTCTTTCAACCCTTAAAAAGTCACTGGCATGCGGCGGTGCGTATAAAGAGGGTTGGATGGAGTTTCAAGGCGATATATCAACCAAAGTACGCGAGCACCTCGAAAAGCTAGCGTTTAAATTCAAAAATCCGAAATAACGTTACAATTTACTGGTAAATACGACTTGGTTACGCCCCCGTTTTTTAGCGGCATAAAGGTTAGTATCTGCGGTATGAATCAGCGCATCTTCTCCGATATGAACGGTAGGTACGATACAAATTCCCCCGATTGAGACACTCAAAAGCTGTGAGACTTTGCTTCCCTTGTGTTCTATTTTTAGATTTTCAATATTTTCACGAATCTTTTCCCCCATCATCTTGGCATTTTTACAATCGGTATCGGTTAAAATAATCCCAAACTCTTCTCCGCCTAAACGAAACGGATAATCCCCCGGGCGCTGCAAAGTCATTTTGAGCACTTTGGCGACCGCTTGGAGGGCAGAATCTCCCTGTAAATGTCCATAGGTATCGTTGTATTGTTTGAAAAAATCGATATCAAGCATCATAAAGACAAACGGTTTTCCGGATCGGAGTGAGCGCTTAAACTCCCGTTCGTAGACGATATTAAAATAGCGTCGGTTGTAAAGGGCCGTGAGTGAATCGGTATAGGAAGCTTGTTCGAGTTTGAGATTGAGATGTTGAAGTGTTTCGGTTGAATCGATTAACTGACGCTGCTGTAATTCTATATTCGCAAATATTTTCCATGCCAGACCCATTACAAGAGCGAGGATAACAACGAGAAAAAAGATGAGCTGCATAAGGGCATTTTCATACTGTGTCAAGAGAATGGCATGTTCATAACGTGCTGAGGCATTTTCATACGCGATCAATTGATGAACCGTGTCGTGAATAAGACGGACATTATCATCGAGGGTACTCAGTGAGAGGGGATGGGTTCGATCCGGAGAGGTAATGAGGGTCCGTACTTCGCTGAAATATTTCTCTAAACTTTGTATTTGTGATTCGGTGTAATTGACATAAGCGAGTTCTTCGGGCCGTTTTTCGTGCGCGAGATAGGCAGCCCAGAGTTGATTAATCCGATCCAGCCCCAAAGAGATTTTTTCAGCGGCCTGTTCATCGCTGATGAGTTGATTGCTCCACCGGTAGATCGAAGAAGCGAGATCGTTATTGTAGGTTTCGGTAATGGAATTGAGTTCGGTTAGAGGGATTAATGATCCAAAATAGAGGGTGTCCATATTACGTTTAATATTTTGGATATTAATATAGCCGATGAGCCCTATTACACCTAAGCCAAACCCCACGATTAACAGTAAGTAGAGAAGTTTTGACTTAAGTTTGAGTGATTCCACGGCTTGGATAATCTTTTTTATTTGGATAAATAACCTAAGCAACTCCTATACCAAAAGCGATTACAATTAAACAATTATTTTTGGAGGCTGGTTATGGCTAAACGTATCATTAAAGATGAGCGAATTAAAACAATTGTGCATAACATTGCTGAAGACTTTCGATTTTCGCATGAAACGGGTGATTATGCGCTGTTATTTTACAAAGCGGATACAGAAGGGGTGATTCGGGGCGTTGATATCGACACAATGATCGAGTACCTCTCTACGGGACTAACCGAGTTGCAAGATAATATTCAATGGCGTCGAGAGTTTTTAAGCGATAATCCGGGTATTGATGAGATGCGGATGTTGGAAAATCTCGGAGTGATTGAAAAAGAGTATATCGATATGCTCGAATTTTTACGTTAGAAGGGCATAAAGCCCAAACCCGATGGCAGCGGCTATAAGGGCTATAAGGGCAAAAATGAGTATAAGGCGAGTCGCTAATACCCATATAAATCGTAGCATTTACGGTTTCGGTTTATAGGGTTCCAGTGTGATCTTTTTACCAATCGCGTATTGGATGCCCCCTTGCAAGTCGATAACGTTGTATCCAAGCTGTTTTCCTAGAAAAGTACCAACCGTTTGAGTGCGGTTCCCGCTGTTGCAGATGAGGGCAAATTTTTCCTCTTTTTTAACGACTTTATTCAATTTATCCAAAAACATCTCGACATTATAGTTTCCCTGTTCATCAAAAAACATGATAGGGTAGGAGCCTTTGACAATGCCCGTAGTTTTCCACTCATTTGGGGTACGGATATCGATAATTTTAATTTTGCTATTGACGAGTTTTTGATCGATCGGTTGGCGGATGTACTCCGCACTGAGTGTCGTGATCGCAAGCAATAAAGAGATAAGTACTAAGCGCATATTGGCTCCTACGAGGTATAATGGCGATATTGTATCGATGAATAATTAATATGAGGTTGTATGGGCGAATCTAAAACAGAAAATGCAAAACGGCTTCGGTATATTCGGCTCTTGGGGCGGTTTATCAGCGGAATACTTTCGTACCTCGCAAAAAGTGAAAACCCGACCAAAGAGCAGTATGATCAGAAAGTGGATATGAACTTTCGTTTTTTAGAGAAAAACGAGGCGGTAAAACTGTATAAAGATGAATACATGGTACTTGAAGCGTTAGGGCAGAAGATTCTCGATTTTAGAGCGAGTGACACAGATATAGAAACCATCAAAGAAGAACTCTTTTACGCCCAAAATCAGCTGGAAAAAAGGGTTAATGCCAGCCGTTATAAAAAATCAAAACACGATAATCACGCTAGCGACGGCTGGTGAGATTAAAGCCATCCGGTATGTTCAAGAAGAATTTTACATCCCAGTCCGATAAGAATTAATCCTCCGAGTATTTCCGCTTTGCTTTCCAGAATCGATCCCAGTTTTTTCCCTATATACACCGCGATAACACACAATACAAAAGTGACCAACGCGATCACACCCGCAGCCGTGAAAATATCGGTTTGTAAAAATGCAAAGGTTACCCCGATGGCCATTGCATCGATACTGGTTGCGATCCCTAGCGTGATAAGGGTTTTCGTGGAGAGATCACTCACCTCTTCGTCAAATTCATTTTTCTGGGCTTCACGAAGCATTTGAAATCCCAAACCGACCAGTAGAGCAAAAGCAATCCAGTGATCGAATGATTGTACGTATTCCGCAAAGCTAATTCCGATCAGATATCCGGCAAGCGGCATGGCTCCTTGGAAGAAACCGAAAACGCTCGCGGCAAAGAGGGTTTTAGAGAGGTGAAGATCTTTGTATTTTGAGCCGATGGCGATGGAGACGGCGACGGAGTCCATCGCCAATGCGACCGCGAGGATGAGAAGGGTTTCGTTCATTAAAGGGCCTTGAAAATAAGTGCGCCATTATAGCGGACAAAGTTTTAGCGGCTATTTACGAACAGCATGAACCGCCGTTGCACCCTTTCTCTTTTTTCTGAAATAATCCACGGATAAGGTGCCATCCGATCAATCCCAGCAGGAGGATCGCAGCTGATTCTTCGAGCATTCCGTGCTGTTCGGAGAAATCGACATTTAGTGTAATGGGGAGGGTGTCAAATCCTAAATCGATGAGTGCGCCAAACAGTACACTTCCTATCACAATCACCGAGAGGTAAATCACTAAAGCGCGCATTCCCAACATCGATTTAACGACACCCATCGTTACCGTATTGGTTGCGGGACCTGCACTTAAAAAGATAAATGCCGCACCCGGAGAAACTCCGGCAATGATAAGTGATGCCGCAATCGGAAGGGAAGCGGTAGCGCATACATACATCGGTGCGGCGATCGCGACGGCTATGATGTAGCCCAATACGCGATTGTCGTTAAAAAGCTCATGAAGGTTGGAGGGGATAGCGGCTGTGATAAAGGCGCCGAGCAAGAGCCCCCAAAAGAGCGGTTTGCTGAAACTTCCCAATAATGTAATGAATCCGTATCGAAAAACGTCTGCTACGGAAAACGGTTTACGGAGTTTCGGAGGTGTGATTGTAGAGGACGACTTTGGAGCGGTTGTTGAAAAACTAAACCCTTTTTTGACTATCTCTTTGGGTTCAAACAGATTCATTAACATTCCTGCGGTAATGGCGATAATGACCGAAGAGATGACGCGATAGAGGGTAAATACCCATCCGAACATTCCAAAGGTAGCCAGAATCGAATCGACTCCGGTGATCGGAGTAGAGATTAAAAAGGAGAGGGTAGCTCCCCTAGAGGCACCGTTGCGTCGAAGCGATGCGGCAAAAGGGATAACACTGCATGAACACAGGGGAAGAGGGGTTCCGAACATGGCTGCTTTATAAACAGAGCCATGGGTATCCGACCCTAAATGTTTTTCAATCCACTCCTCACGGATGAGTTGATGCAATACCCCTGCGGCCAAAAGGCCAAAAAGAATATAGATCCCCATATCAATGCTTAGTTCCCAAAAGGCTTCCCAAATCAGATACATAGGATGTTCCATATATTAAAAATAATAACTATTATCGAATTATGGTCTTTTTTGCTTAATTAGGACTTATGAAGTTTTTAAAAAAAAGAAAATTAATGCAATGAAAGTGTGACCCCTGAGGGGATTCGGCTCATGAGACGTGTCGTATCATTTCGAATGAGTAAATAACCGATGGACAAGGATTCCAGCATCTCAATGGCTTTGGACTCTTCCATGACGGATACCGCTGTCGCAAGGGCATCCAGACGGGTATTATCCTGTGTATCGACTAATGTGACCGAGGCAAACCATTGTTGCGGTTTAAGTGTTTTAGGATCAATGAGATGGTTATGGGCTTTTGTTTTGATGTAACGCTCATAATTGCCGCTTGTGCTGACGCTTAAACGGGGGAGTGAGGAGGTTATGGTAGCAATATCTTCGTGTGCAATAAAAGGATTTTGTACGGATATCGTACACTCCCCCAGACAGCTGATATCACCGGATGCAGCGATAATCGCTTTACTCTGATGCTGCTTTGTTAACAGTTCTATTGCAAGATCAACCGCGAATCCTTTCCCGATTCCTCCTAAGTCAATGGTAGTACCGGGTTGAATGTTTACGAAATCACCCTCAAACGTTATCCTCTTATTGCCGACAAGTTCTCCCATTCGGTCAATCTCTTTTTGAGACGGGAGATGCTCATCGGCGGTTCCGAATCGATACGCACCGTGAGTGATCGAACCGATAGTGATATCAAATGCCCCATGGCTTAAGAGATACATTTCCATAGAGCGTTCCAAAATACGCCGAGTCACCGGTGACGGTTGTGCGGTGTATTTTTGATTCAGACGGGAAATCTCTGAATCGGGTTTATAGGTTGAGAGTAGGTGATCGAGATCATCAAATAATTCAAAGACTTGGTCGCTTAGAGAAGTTTCTTCGACATCAACATTGATGAGTGTTCCCATATGGACTTGAGTGCGAGGCTGACTCCAAAGCAGTGATGGTATCAGGGTGAGTAAGAATATCCATTTCATGATCCGAAGTGTAACATATCTTAGTAAACGATAAGCGTTTTCATTATTAATATTAGTTTTATCTTTATTACCCTATACTTTCGCAATCAATAATCAGTATCATAAAAGGAAAACCAATGAAAAATCTTCTCTTGAGCTCGTGTGCTGCACTGGTGCTTACCGCCAATCTCTCTGCGGATGAGATGAGTGATCTTAAGGCTCAACTCAAAGCGCTGAGTGAACGCTTGGAGAGTATCGAAGCAAGCAATAAAAAACAAGCTGAACAAACTCAGGTCTTAACGGAAGAGTTGATCAACGTCCAAAATGCGACATCCTTTACCTCTCTCGATCCTTCCAAAGATGTGCAAGGACTCGGTGTAGCGGCATCCAAAGTTTATTACTCCAAGAACCCTCTCTCCATTGGGGGATACGGTGAACTCTATTATTCAAAATACAATGACAGTGTCGGCACCGGCAATACAAAAGATGCTTACGGTGATACCTACCGATTTATTCCCTACATCGGGTATAAATTCAGTGATAGCATTATCTTGAATTCTGAAATCGAGTTTGAACACGGAAATGAAGTCGCTATCGAGCAGCTCTATGTTGACTTTATTCTTGATCCGCTTGCAACGGTACGTATCGGACATCAGCTCGTTCCGATGGGATATGTGAATCTCTATCATGAGCCGACACTCTTTAATACCGTTATCCGTCCGGATGTCGAGAGACAACTCATCCCTTCCACGTGGCACGAATTGGGCTTAAGCGTATACGGTAAAACCGATAGCTTTGAATATCAAGTCGGAGCATTTAGTGCTTTGGATATGTATAACTCTACGTTAGGTACTCCTCTCGCAGACAAAGACTGGATTCGTAAAGCACGTATCGGCAATGAAAGCGATAAAGGGATGGATAATATGGCTGCCGTTGCACGATTGGATTACAATGGGGTCAATGGATTGCAAATAGGCCTCAGCGGTTACACCGGCAAAGCGGGGAATGCAAAAGTATCCGGTAAATCGCAAGAAGGACAAATGAACATGGTTGATATTCATGCAAGTTTCCAACTTGATGGATTCAAAGCACGCGCCCTTTATACCCAAAGCCATTTAAGCAATGCGGATTCATACCGATCCGATATGCCAGAAAGTGCACGCGGCGGTTATCTGAATTTAGAGTATAATATCCTACCATTTTTTGCGTCATCAAGTGATCGATTACCACTCTTTTTCCAATATGAAAACTATAATTTGGCTAACAAAATGGCTAATGGGAGTTCATTTGGAACTACGACAAGTTATACCTATGGTTTGAACTACTTCCCGCATGATCAAGTAGTTCTAAAAGCGGAATATATGTTGCGTCACAACGAAAATTCAGCCGATACAACCAAGTATGTCAATGAAGGTATTTACTCACTTGGATTAGGATTTATCTTTTGATCAAAACACTCGTCCTTCTTCTTTTTGTTGTCACCGTTAGTTTCGCCCAAGTTTTGGGTGATCCTATTGAACTTACTCAACGTATCTTTAGCTCCAAAAGCGTAGAGACTGAAAATATCATCCTCAATGAGGGGCAGATTGCGCAACTCGCCAAAGCCTCCCAACAAAAAATCGATACGAAACTGTATCGTATTTATGTGGCTAAAAATGGGGCTAAAAATGTAGGGTACGGCGTTTTAATGAATAAAAAAGTACGTACTAAGACGGCGATAGCTCTTTATCTGATCGATACAAGCGGTAAAATCAAAACGATTGAGATCGTTGCGTTTAATGAACCGCTTGAATACCTTCCAACCGCTACCTGGCTCGATGTTTTTGACAATAAAAGCAGTTCAGATACCCTCAAACTCAATCAAGATATCCCTACTACGACGGGTGCCACGTTGTCTGCACGCTCTATCACCGATGGCGCGCGCGTAGCATTAGCTCTTCTCGAAATTGTAAAACCATGAAGTTTGTCGTTTCAAAAAAACTCTCTGAGTCTCCGGTAATGCGGATTATTTTGATTTGGATGTTCATCGCTTTAGGCAGTGTCCTCATCCTCAATCTCATTGCAAAGGCAATCGATTACGGAACCGATCTTGAGGGGTGGACAACCGTTATCTTAGGGAATGAAATGGAGTTTATCGATCCAATCCCTCTAAATGATCTTGTTTTGCAGATTCATACGGATCTTTTTGCCCTGATTATGATATTTGTGATGATCGCCGCCGTATTGGGGCGTAGCTCATTTTCCCATCGGTTAAAAGCTTTTCTTTTGGGCATAGCTCTTGTGGGGCTGCTTCTTTATCCGTTAGGTTGGTTAAGTATCTCATGGTTTGGAAGTGTCTCTGTTGCGATAGGAGCTTTTGGCTTTATACTCTACCATACTGTCATGCTGATGAGTACCTCTATTCTCATTGTCGGACTGATTCGAAAGAGAATCTGATGCCGGTAACATTTGTACGGTTTGCGACAGCAGCGTTTGGTTTTTTGATTTTAGGGCAGTTTTTTGTCGGGGCACTCCTGTTTTACCTTTTGGTCGGCTTTTCTCCTCATGACGTGATAGAGTATTATCGTATCAAATCCTTTCATGGATTGCTCGAAACACTCATCCCGCATTTTTTATTTATGGCGATTGCCCTTATGGTGACACTCCATTTTTTAGCTTTTGTGCAGACGAAGGGAAATGGTGAAAAAGTGCCCCTAAGCCATATCCTTTTTGGCTTATTTTTTCTCGATCAACTGAGCCCGGTTGCTATAGCTCAAGGGTTAGAAAGTTTTGCTTATCTGAAGATAGTCTCTTTTGTGGGATTTGAACTTGTTTT
>NZ_MIBT01000024.1:0-1890 GCF_001829605.1 Sulfuricurvum sp. RIFCSPLOWO2_12_FULL_43_24
ATCGTAATCGATAAAAAGACAGGAGAAGAAATAACACTGGGTAGCTACCAAGTTAAAGTTTCCGAGGATTAAAGTCAAGAACTAAAATCTTGACATTAGGGTATGAAGATAAAAATGCGATGATAAATACATCGAATCGATGTTAATAAATTTACAACATTTTTTATGCAATAAGGTTTTTGATCTGCTTCAGCAGGCAATCGTAATATTCTTATCCCGTGCATACTCCACGCCCCACTCAATCATCTGATTAAGGATGGGACGCAGTGCTTCGCCGTGTGATGTGAGACTGTATTCGACTTTGGGCGGTACTTGTTCATAGATGACACGGCTGACAAGTCCGTTCTCTTCCATCTCTCGCAACTGTTGGGTCAGCATCTTTTGAGTAATGCGGGGCATCAGACGGAGCATCTCCCCGTTACGCAGTACCTTCTTATCGAGCAGATGCCACAAAATCAACCCTTTCCACTTCCCGCCGATCAGCTCAATCGTTAGTTCAAAGGGGCAATTAAAACGCGATTCGTCGATCATTAATAGTTACCTTTTAGTGTGTATAGTACTTTTTAGTACGTTATTGACATAAAATACCGTATGCTATAGAATCTCACCTGATAAAACCATAAAGGAACCAGTGTGAAACACGTATTACTATTGAACCTGCACCAAAAATACGAAGGGGGCGCCAACGGGAATTTAACAAGAGATCTTCTCAAAGAAGCAAAATCATTTTTTCTCAATAACGGATATGAAGTCCGGGAGACAACTATTGAAGAGGGATATGATGTCGCCGAAGAGTTGGAAAAATTCAAATGGGCAGATCTGTTTTTCGTGCAATCACCGGTATATTGGATGGGTCTGCCGTGGCTCGGGAAAAAGTATATCGATGAGATTTTCTCCGCAGGTGTCAATACCATCACCTACTCGAGTGATGGCAGAAATCGAACCGACCCAACAAAAATGTATGGAAGCGGTGGATTAATGAATCAAAAGCGGTACATGCTCAGCTTTACTTACAACTGTCCGGAAAGCGAATTTAATAATCCGCAAGGTTTTTTCGAGGGATTGAGTTTGGATGAGGCGAATGTCGCCCTTCATAAAACGTTCCGGTTTTGCGGCGCAGCACCCTATCCGAGTTACGCGGTGTACGATGTCTATAAATCCGAATTTGACATCAACGGCGTCCTAAGCGGATTGCAACAACACTTAAAAAATACCCTGTAAGGAGAATCTTATGCGAAACGATTTTGAAAAAGCGATGCACTTCCGCCATGCGTGCAAACTGTTCGACACAACTAAAACAATGAGTAGTGAGAATTTAACCTTTATCCTCGAAGCGGGACGCCTCAGCCCTAGCTCGTTTGGAATGGAGCAATGGCAATTTTTCGTGATCCGTGACACCGCTATGCGCGAAGCGATCCAAGCTGTCGCATGGAATCAGCCTCAAATCACTACCTCATCGGAAGTGATCGCGATAGGCTACAAAAAAAATGTCCGCAGTACCGACGCTTATGTCCAAAACGAATTTGAGAAGTTTCATTATCCCGATGCGTTGTTAGGGATGTACAGCCAGTGGATCGATCCGCGAAGCGACGAGGCTTTAGAGTGTTGGTCAGCACGTCAGGTTTATATTGCGGCGGCTAATATGATGTCTGCTGCCGCATCTATCGGCATCGATTCATGCCCAATGGAAGGGTTTGACCAAGCAGCGGTAGAGAAAATCATGGGGATCGATACGTCCAAGTACGGGATTGCATTACTCGTGCCGTTTGGCTACCGTGTCAACGAACAACCGCCGCTCCATCGTTCCGAACTCTCCGAATTGGTGAGCTATCTCTAAAGCATTACAGCGCAAGAAACAAAAATCTTGAGCTGATTTTATGAATTTTTTTA
>NZ_MIBT01000025.1:0-7522 GCF_001829605.1 Sulfuricurvum sp. RIFCSPLOWO2_12_FULL_43_24
AAAAAAGGCGAAGCATTAGAGTGTGGAGCTAACGGTTTTCTTATGAAACCGGTCCGCGAAAAAGATGTCCTCGCTAAGATTGCTCAACTCGCACTCTAAGATCCTGAATCAAGTTCAGGATGACACAGGTGAATCGAAAAATGTCATTCCGAACTCGATTCGGAATCTAACTTTCAACTTATAGCCATTTTCTTTCTTACAGCTTTTGCCACGAACGTTTATGGATACGGATTGGCTCCGTACTTAAATTACGATCCGTCACCGTTACATCCAGCAGCATCATCGTATCTTTTCCTGTATTGTGCGCCAAAATATTGGAACACGACGTATTTTGATTCAGATAACGAAATGAGTAGGAATATGAAATAGAAATATCAAACATTTCATTCCCTGCCGCTTGCCCGTTAGCGTTATACACGGTAATATTCAGATTATCAAGACAATCCGTATTCCCATTGGTATTGAACCCTTGGGCTCGCATTACACCAAATTCGGTTGCACTGTCAGCTAAAAGTTCCGCCTGAGCACGCAGATAATTATCACCTACGGATTTTGAACCCATAGAAGCATTACTGAGCAATAATACTCCACCTAAGGCAACAAGAACAACGACAAATATCGCTAAAATCATTGCGAATGCAGATCGTTTAATACCGTACATGCACTCTCCTTTCGCGGCAGATTCCTTGGCTTTCAGTATCACTGGTACTGAGATTAGTATCGAGACCTCTCATACACACCTTAAGGCGCCAGACGAGACCTCGATCACTTACACTCGGATTGTTCATAAAATCGGTAGCGTTGTAATCGGCATAAAAATGGGCAACATTTTGTCCTAAAAGATTAATCTTTCCCGAAGCGGAAAAATGTTCATCCACCCATGGTCGGAAATTACTGTACATCCAAAAACTGCCATTGTCATCAACCCGAAAAGCATAACCGGTTCGAAGCAGATATTTACGATGCCCATGCGTAGCATTGTTATCATTGTTAAGTCGTAATAAACCATTGGCCATCGGGTTTGGATTTACACCATCGAGTTTATGAAATCCTACTTTTCCTTCTCCTGCAAAATTAAATCGTACACAAGCATTTGAATCTATACTCTCTGAATCATATAAGGCTGAACCTCTTAACGTCGATGTTCCCAAGAGGCTGATTATATTATTTGCCATCGTATAATTTGCATCCGAACCATTAATGTCATTTGACCCGGCAACCAATTGTACCTCTTCGCTCCAACCGGGACGATTACCGGAAATTCCACGCATACTATCAACATCTACTCCGACAAAAGCAACAGTAAAATCAGACGCACTCGTTGTTGGAGGGCCATAACATGCGACTGTGCCTGGATTGATATCTAAATTAACAATCGAACTGCTGATTGCATTTTCAAAATATTTGGAAAGCTGCTCGAGAATTTGATCCGCTTCCGCTACTCTTTTAGTGTATTCTTGGGTACGGAAAATACCTTCATAATATTGGCGAACCGCTTCGAGTGCAAATCCTCCGACAATACCAAGTATGACAATAACAAAAAGGAGCTCTATCATCGTAAAGGCTTTACGTACTCTCTGCGTGATCATCTAATTGCCTTTATTGGATTTGAAAAATGTCAGAACGACATCGGTATCCAATGTCGTGTCATTAAAACGGATGACCACACGTTTGAGATGGCTTGTTGTTCCGGTCACATTGGTATTTATACTGTTGGACGAACCTAAAATCCATACAGCAGATTGCGTATTGGAAGTGACTTGTGTCACCGATGAGGGAACATAGTCTACTTCGTATGTCGCTGTCACATTATAGGGTGTTCCGCCTGTAGGGGTAATCGTAATCGGTTCACTTCCGCCATTGAGTTGTTCAATCCCAAATGACAAATTACCATCCGTACTTGGAGTCGGTATACCCGTATTCCACGCATTCATATTACATTGCATCGACGAAACATTTTCATCCGATCCGATACGATACCCGCCTGTTCTCGAACAGTTCAAATCGGATGTCGCTGAAAGGTTGAGCGCTCCAGAACCTGAAGCACTGTAGTTTCCATCCCAACGGGCTTGAAATTTATCCATAGCCCACCCCTGCAAGCGTGCCATAACATCCTCATCGATAGCAACCACTTTGGATGCATTGTTAGCTACGCTCATCATTGTCGGGATCGTAATCACACTGATGGCAATAATAACGATGGCAAAGATCAATTCGATCATCGCCATACCGCGACGAGCGAACATCATCGGATCGCCGGAGCGTAATCGCTGGTGCTTTTCCACGTTCCCCCTCCGCTATCGGATTTTTTGCTCGCTTTAGTTCCTTCATTAGTCGATTTCGCGCTGCCGGTTGCTCCAATCGATGGAACAATAGTGATATTGAAACACGGATGTGTCAAACAATCCAAATTAGTCGAATTCACCGGATCTGCATAGTTTAAAGCATTGATACCGTACCACAACCAAGGGTCGGTATTGATATGGGCTTTTCCGCCATAAGGGATATTGGCTAAAGGAATGGCGCTAAATTGGTAACTTTCCATCCCAGTAGTCGAAGAACTATGTGTTGGAAGAGTTAATGGTGACGTCGGGATAACGACCGTTACATTGGCGTCTCCATCGTTTGCATCAGTATGTACATTATTCACATACCACAGTGCATCGATTTTGCTGGCTTCCAAAGACGCTCCATTGAGAGTTGGTGCATTGTATCCCTCATACCATGCGTTAGCAACAAAATTAACATTCCCAAAAACCCTAACATCGCGTGGAATGATACGTCCGTAAACGTGGGTCACATTAAAATCCATCGCTCTGCTCCCGTTTGCTTCATACGAACCGCTCAAATCGGCTTGCATCGTACACTCTGATGTTGTAACACATTTGAATCCTAACGCCCCGTATTGTACCGCCATAGGATTAAGCGGGGTAGTTTGGTTACGATCATAATTGAGTCTCGTCACCGTATTGAGTGAACCGCTCATATCTTTCGTAAAGTTACCGTCATTAAGTGTCATCAACGATATGGTGAGTGCACTTGTGACCAAATTGGTTGCATTACTGTCATACAGGGTTCCCGAACCGTTCGAATCCACAAAGCGCACCTGATAGTCTGTATTTGCGAGGGTAATATTGTTATACGTATTCATCGAGAGATTCGTATTAACCGCATAACAGTTATCGACGAAGTTGCTCAAAGTGGAATTGTTTTCTCCTCTGGCTGAAATAGTTCCAGTCGCACGCACTGACATATTCATACTGTCAGTTCTACTCATATCGGACATATAGACGAAATCCGGACCGCTGGTGGCATTGATATCTTGCGGCAGTGTACCGACTCCAAAATTGATCGTTGTCATATCAAATTTATACGGATGGAACGTCACATCCGAATCGGTATAGGTTATATCAGGGTTAGGAATTGTATTCGTATGATTGGTATCAATATTACATCCGTTTAACACAGCAGATGAACCAATCCCCGTTGTTTTGACTACACTGGATACACTAGAATTCGTTTCACAATCCGGTGTACCTACCATAAAATAAGGAGAAGTGTGGAGAGGCATTAAAGATATATTGCTATCCACTGCTGTCCATACCGTATCGACAATGCGCAGGCGATATTCGCCAACTTGATCAACCGATACGTTTCCATCGGCCAATCCGTTGACGAAATTGAAAGCAATACTTTTATTTGTATCGTCGTTACATCCGGTTTGGGTACTGTTCCAGACAAAATCAATATTTTCTGATGTATTATAATCGAGTGATGACGCATCACCTAAATGGTTGGTAGCATTGACCTCCGTATAATATCGATACCCGCCCGCCATATTTTGATTGGCAGGGCTAGGAGTATTGTTCATCATAAATTGTTTTGTAGCCGAGTTGGTTTGATTCTGATCATTGAGTTTGACAAAAAATGCTTCGGGACGGATCGCAAAGTTATCTTGCGAACAGATATACGTCACTTTTGTTCCATAGATACATTCTAAACATACATTGACTTCATGTTGCGTCATAGCAGATGCACCTGATTGACCGGCATTACCACAAGCTTCCGGTACTTGAGAATAAGTATGTGTTCCTTGTGGATTTCCATTCGCAGGGTTGTATGTCGTCGCTGTAACAGGAGAAACACATGTGTCTCCTGCATAAGAAGGAAAATTATTCAAATGGTATTTACCCGGAACAGTTTCATTCATAATAATAGTTCCATTTGATTCATCTTTTGGATAGCTGATTCGAAATTTTACATTTTTACCCGCATGCTGATAAAACTTAGTTGCGGCATCTGTATCATATAAAATCATCCCATCAATAATATTCTGTGCAAAGAAATTCACATTACTCTCGTTATCAAATGGAATCCATGTTTTCAAACCGCTGATACGAGTCATTGTGGAACAATCTGCCGAACTATCCGCATCGACGAGTTCTACCGCAACCGTGGTGTTAATATCTTTGAGTGTATTGCTATCTAACGATATGACTTTATAATTATCCGCTCGAGATGTAATTTGGGTAGGCAGATTATAATAGTAGCCCGATGTCAAAGCACCATTGGCATGATCGGCATACACGACATTAAAATCACCAACAACGATCTGCAGTGCACGGTATCCCCAAAAACTGTTTTTTGAACCGGTACACGGTTCCATCGTTACTGGATTATTCGAATAATCCAAACCGAAATCACTAACATACGCAGCTTTATAGGTATTACTAAAATTAGAATCGACATTTTTTACCGTCGCGTTGTATTCATATACCGAATAGGCATCCGAATCTGAAGCAATCGTTACAAATTCCCCACCTCCCGTTGAACTGGCTCCATTACCTAGATTGATTTTCGATAGATACGCTGTTGCATTATGCTCAAACAAATCACTATCTTGTCCATCCGTACCATGAATTCTGGTACGTGTTGGCAAATTTTCATAAAACGTTGAATTTGTAATATACGGGAATTTAGCATTATCAAACGGATGTAATACCTGCACACCCTTGGCTATATCTGTCCCATTATTTTTGACAGTGACGCGAACTTTTAAAATATCATCTTCATTAACCTGTGCACCCACACCACTAATATTTTGGTCACCTTTAAAAATCTCTTCCACATAACACATATTTGGCTGATAGAGGTCAGTACTAAATGCAAACACACCGGGAAAATAGCCGTCGCCTGTACTATTCAAACGAATTCTGGCCTGTGTTTGATTTATTTGAATAACTTGTCCCTGTGTTCCTACTGGTGCTGTCGAGCCAACATTGAATATATCGATGTCTGATCCTATGGTATTCTCACAATTCGGATCTCGATTAGTTACGGAGACTCCTTCATTCGAAATCGAAGCATTGTATATGTTATCAATCGGATTTTTTGCATTGTACAAGCCAATTAGATTTGTCAAACTTGCTCCGCTTGATAATTTAGTCCGATCTCCTGTTCCGCTTCCAGCATCCCCTTCTCCTGCAAAAACAAGAAATTTTGAGTTAATTGGGTTAGTAGAAGGTGTCAAAAAACCGCTTAAATCGATATCATAATCGCTAAAAACGGGACCGCTCGCACTTGCACCAACCGTTCCGATACTTAAATATCCATCGTATACAGCAATATTTTTAAATGTTGTGTTGCTGTCTTTATACACAACGACTAGTCCCCATGCACCGTATGCACCTCCAACGGTATTTAACTGAGCCGTTGTAAATCCGTCTAAGGTACTACTGTAAAGATTTGCAACCGTGTAATTACCTTCGCCAGCCGCTTTTACTAACGAAGTGACATCAGTAACCCCTTGATAGTAGAATCGATTATAACTGCTACCAGTTACATAAAGCCAATTGTATTTAGATGTATCAGAAGTTAATGCAATGTAATTCGATGATGTCGGTGTTTTGAATAAAATATTTTTTGCATTTGATTTATTGGCATCACCTTGATCTACTAAATATCCTTGCCAATAAAGCCCTGCCCAAACAATCTCTTTATCCGTTGCCGTTATAGGCAATTTAAGTTCTGCAGAAGTCGAGTTAAACGTTGAAGCATTGCTATCAATATCCGCAAAAGTAACGGATGCTGCATTGTTTCGGGTTGTAGTTGCTAGACATCCTCCTCCTGAAGCAACCATCACGGAGTTTCCCGCAACAGTGATGTCTCCTTTCATATTGTGATCACCGGAATAATTGACTGCACTGAATAACCGCCAGTTATTTGCCGTGTAATCAATTGCCGTCGTTGCCGTAGCAGTATTATTTGCAGTTGTAGGATCATTGTCATCGGCGGACTGACTCACAGTAGCACTATTAATAATCGAGCCTATTGTACTTGGGGCTACTGCATTAATGGTCAAAACCGGTGCAGTACTAGAACGTAGCAATGTCCCGCTTAGATTACAAGTCACACTTTGAGCGACTGCGGAACACGTCCAATTTGTACCGCTTCCACTTGTGTAAGTCACACCCGTTGGTAGTGTATCAACTATTTTAATATTTGTTGCATCTTTATTGCTTGTATTATTGGTAACCCTTAATGTATATGATAACACCCCATTTGGATACGTGTTTACCGTACCGCTTTTTGTTAGACTAATGTCTATGTTAGCTCCCCACCCTCCCGTATTTACTAACATCACTAATCCAAGAACACTTATCCATCGTAAAAAAAGTTTATTAATTTTCATCTTATCCTCCTTGGGATTGATTATTTTGCTCAAAATCCAACGAAAGCACAACTAAAATTTTTTCGACTATTGCTATCGCTTTTTTTGATTCTTTTAATGTCGGTTGACCACCGGGTAATAATCCAAAACTGGCAGGATAACGAGACTCTATATAAACACTGTCTATATAAAGCAAATCATCCAAATCAACAGGATGATCGATCGAATCAGCGATCAATTCATACAGTTTTTTGGTATTATGGATACGTGGTACATCGGCTCCGCTCTCTTCTATGATCCCCTTAAAAAGCTTTTCAATACATTGTTGAGCATGAAACAATACAATATTTGTCAAATACTCATCCCCATCGAGCTTTTTAAGGGCATAATAGTCCTTTTTGGCAAATTCGATCCATTCGTTATGCAACGTTCTCAAGCATAACCCCCTTATGGTTGATTTCGCGGATGAATGAACTGTTTTTTAATTGTAAATCCTCCCATTCTTGTTTCGTATAAGCTAAAACGTCGACCGCCTGTTCAAGTTGATCCAATTTTCTCATAATTTTCATTTTGATCTCTATCCGTTCTGAAAAACTCTTATATCCTTCTTCATTCGCTATGAACACCAAATCAATATCACTATCAGTTCTCGGAATTCCGTAAGCATACGATCCAAAAAGAATAATCTTATACGGCTGAAGTACTTTCAGAGAATCCACTATCTGCTGTTGAATCTCTTGTGACAACGGTATAACACTCATCTCATCCTCCTTGGGATTTTTAAGGCACACACTATCAGGGCTCGGTAGCATTCATCACTGAGACCCGTTTTTCCTAATTGGTTACTATCGA
>NZ_MIBT01000026.1:0-26653 GCF_001829605.1 Sulfuricurvum sp. RIFCSPLOWO2_12_FULL_43_24
AGATGGTGGCGGGGGGGGGACTCGAACCCCCGACCTCCGGCTTATGAGACCAGCGCTCTAACCAGCTGAGCTACCCAGCCATCTTTTGGAAAGACCGGAATTATAGTGAACCATTGCTTATTAAAAGCTAAAAGATAATCTAAAATTTCAATTTATCCGTGGATCTCATACTTTACCCTATATAATATAACTCATTATTATTGAGTCATAAAGACGAATTAACCCAAACTCATGTACAATCCCGCACATAAAAATTTCACATCATATAAAGGAAACACAATGAATTTTCAACCACTTGGAAAACGGGTATTGGTTCAACGTCTCGAAGAAGCAACCACAACCGCATCGGGTATCATTATTCCTGACAATGCAAAAGAGAAACCCTCACAAGGAACTGTTATAGCTGTGAGCGAGAAAGTAAGTAATGTAGAGATAGGGAATGTTGTCGTTTTCGGTAAATACGCCGGTACAGAATTGACACTAGAGGGAAAAGCTTACTTAGTGATTGCGACAAGCGATTTACTCGGAATTATTAAATAAAGGAAACTACTATGGCAAAAGAAATTCACTATTCAGATGACGCACGCAATAAATTAGCCGCCGGAGTACAAAAACTGACCGATGCGGTCAAAGTAACCATGGGGCCGCGCGGTCGTAATGTCCTTATCCAACGCAGCTACGGCGCACCGCTTATCACCAAAGACGGTGTATCGGTTGCCAAAGAGGTAGAACTCAAAGACCCGCTTGAAAACATGGGAGCGCAACTCGTTAAAGAGGTTGCTTCTAACACGGCGGACGAAGCGGGTGACGGTACCACAACGGCGACCATCCTAGCCAACTCTATTTTCAAAGAGGGTCTTCGAAACATCACAGCGGGGGCTAATCCGATCGAAGTTAAACGGGGTATGGACAAAGCGACCGAAGCGATCTTGGCAGAGCTCAAAGCGGCTTCACGTATCATCAACGATAAAAAAGAGATCGCGCAAGTCGCAACCATCTCGGCAAACTCCGATGAGCGCATCGGTGCAATGATCGCCGAAGCGATGGATAAAGTAGGCCGTGATGGCGTTATCACGGTTGAAGAAGCCAAAGGAATCAATGACGAACTCGACGTGGTAGAGGGGATGCAATTCGACCGTGGTTACCTCAGCCCGTATTTCATCAACAACTCGGAAAAAATGACCGTTGAATTGGATCATCCGTTTATCCTTTTGTTCGATCAAAAAATCTCGAACCTCAAAGACCTTCTCCCTGTGTTGGAGCAAGTTCAAAAAAGTTCACGCCCGCTTCTCATCATCGCAGAAGATGTTGAAGGTGAAGCGTTGGCAACGTTGGTCGTCAACAAACTTCGCGGTGTTTTGAACATCACTGCCGTTAAAGCTCCGGGATTCGGTGATCGCCGTAAAGCGATGCTCCAGGATATCGCGGTGCTCACTCGTGCACAACTCATCAGCGAAGAGATCGGACGAACACTCGACAGTGCAACGATAACTGATTTGGGTCAAGCCTCTCGCGTGGTAATCAGCAAAGACAACACCACGATCGTTGATGGAGCAGGAGATAAAGATGCGGTTAACTCACGTATCAAAGAGATCCGTACCCAAATCGAAGCGACTACGAGCGAATACGATAAAGAGAAACTTCAAGAGCGTCTTGCGAAACTCGCAGGCGGCGTTGCGGTTATCAAAGTCGGAGCAGCGACGGAAACCGAAATGAAAGAGAAAAAAGACCGTGTAGATGATGCACTCTCAGCAACCAAAGCGGCCGTTGAAGAGGGGATCGTTATCGGCGGCGGTGCGGCATTGATCCGTGCGGCGGCAAAAGTAAAACACGACCTTACCGGCGATCAAAAAATCGGTTGGGAGATCATCCTCCGTGCGATCACCGCTCCGGTGAAACAAATCGCTGAAAATGCGGGATACGATGCAGGTGTTGTTGTCAACACGATCGTCTCTGCAACAAATGAAAACATCGGATTCAACGCGGCAACGGGTGAATACGTCGATATGTACGAAGCGGGAATCATCGATCCTCTCAAAGTAGAGCGTGTCGCATTGACCAACGCAACGTCGGTATCGAGTATGCTTCTCACAACTGAAGCAACGATCCACGAGATCAAAGAAGACAAACCTGCAATGCCTGATATGGGCGGTATGGGTGGAATGCCCGGCATGATGTAAAGACCATAAAAAACGTCCTAAACGGGCGTTTTTAGGTCTGAAACCCCTTTTTTTAACCCTTCTTCGATACACTTCTTCACTAAACACTCAACGGAACATACCCTATGCAATTATCCCTAACCGACCTCATCGGAATACTCGGCGTCTTTGTCATCATTGTTGCCTACATGCTTTTACAACTCGAAAAAATGGATGCGAAAGATTTAAGCTTCTCGGTTTTGAATTCTCTAGGGGCATTGCTGATCATCATCTCACTGCTGTATGACTGGAATCTCGCGTCGTTTTTAATGGAAGCAACATGGATGATGATTAGTTTATACGGGGTTCTGAAATATTATAACATGAAGAAAAAAGGAAAAAATACCGTCAAATAAGACGGCATTTAAAATTAAACGATCTCATTGGCCTTTTTATTTTCCCACAGCGAGTGAAGAAACGCGATCAAGATCAATCCGATACCGATAGTCCCCGTCACCATCTCACTGATATGAGTGGTAATTTTCATCAACATGATAATCGCCAAAATCCCGATTGCATAATGGGCACCGTGTTCGAGATACCGGAAATGTGAGAGGGTTTTATGCTCAACGAAATAAAGGGTGATACTCCGTACAAACATCGCTCCCACACCCAAACCGATCATGATAATAAAGATATTACTGGTCAATGCAAACGCCCCGATAACACCGTCAAAACTGAAACTCGCATCGAGAACTTCGAGATAGATAAATCCGGCGATCCCGCTTTTAACCGTATCGGATGAGAGGAAATGGTCCAGCATCCCGAGCAATGAGTGAAGCAATACTCCGTACATAAATGCCAAAACAACTCCGAAGTCCTGAGTGATGTGCCCCAAAGCGATCCCCACCATAATTGCAGTAATCAACTCGATATTGGCAACGCCTGAAAAATGTTCCATCGTTTTGGAACCTTCAACAAACTTCACCCATTTGACATCATGTTCCCCAAAGAAAAAGTCCAAAAAGACCATCAGCAAAAAGGCTCCACCGAACGCGAAGATCGTCGATTCAGTCGCTTTGAGCACTTTTTCATACTCTGCGGGTTGATCCATCGCCACTTGCAATGTTTCCAACAATCCCATTCCCGTTACAATCGAAACAATCGCAAGCGGAAATATTAAACGCATCCCAAAAACTGCAATCGGAATACCGAAAACAATAAAGCGTTTCTGCCAAATCGGGTCCATCGTTTCAAGTACCTTGGCATTAACCACCGCATTATCAAACGAAAGAGAGATTTCAAGAACAATCAGAAGAAAGGTGATGTAAATAGCGGCAAGTCCACCGAGATAATATGCTGCAATCAGCCCTAAAAGCATGATTGCAAACGAGCTGTAAAAGTAGCGCATGAGCATCCTTCGAAAGTAATGCGCAATTATAACTTACATATGAGCATTATGCCATTGAACGAGTGAAAGACGGAATCCTTCTTTGACACTAAGCACTTCGTGAGAGAAATAGGGATTACTCAGAAATACGACCATATCCCCTGCTTCCGGACGGAGGGTAATCGTATTGCCGTGCTCGTCACACAGATAGTTGAAGAGCAATTCTCCTCCGCTGAAATGATCTTGATCCGTCGGATGCGGAGTATAAGAGGTCGTAAAGAGGACGGTAGTGAGTTTGCGCTCAGGGGCGACGGTGCGATACCCGATGACATTCCCATCATGGTCACGCAATTCGCTTGAATCATCGGAATGCTTGAGATAAAACGACCCGCTCTCATAGCCTAGAACCTGCACATCGGTTGCTTTGGCGAGAGAAAGGGCAAAAAATGTTTCAATCTCTCCTCTCACCGCTTCAAAACGGCGATCATAGATTTCTCGGTGTTCTGGGCTTAGCGTATGAATATCGGTTTTACGAATAGCGGTATCGAGTGAACGTCCGCGTAGTTCTGCCTGCACCGCCTCATTATCCGATAGCGTATGAGCGGTAATCGCTCGGCATTCGGCCGGACTAAGCACCCCCTCAAGAACTATATAGGGAAAATCATGGTACGGATTGGGGAGCCGCGCAGTGGGAATATCCCACCCCAGTAACTCATCTCGTGCATATACGTAGTTACTGATCTGATGCATCACTATTTCTGCTTATCGGTGACGATATAAAGCTGTTCATGTCCAAGACGTTTCAACACATCCATAACACCCACGAAGTTTTGAAATGCCGCCTCTTTATCGCTGTAAAGAACAACCGTCATCTCTTTTCCTCCCTCAACGACACGCTGTTCAAAATCGGCTAACGTGATCGGTATTTTCTCTTCCCCCAACATCAGTGTCCCGTCTTTTTGGATGGTGAGTTTCAGCTCACTCGGCTTATGCTCTGCCGCAGATCCTTTGGCCTCAGGGAGATCGACGGGAATCAATCCTGTCTTAATAAACGTCGCCGTAGTAAGTACCATGACGAGCAACACGAGCATAATGTCGATGAACGGAATAACGTTGATCGTATCGATCCGTTTCATTTTCATGACTTACCCTTGTTTTTTATGGGCGTCGATTTCCCATAGTGTGATAAGACGTTCCATTTTACGGAGTAAAATATTGTAAAACACAATAGCCGGGATGGCGACCACCAGACCCATTGCCGTCGCTTTGAGCGCCAGAGCCAACCCGGTCATGATTTTCTTCGGATCAACGGCTCCTACATCACCGAGGGTGTAAAATGTAATCATAATCCCTAAAACCGTCCCAAGCAATCCAACATACGGTGCATTCGAACCGATCGTTGCAATCGTAGAAACATTGTTGCCCAAATCAAGTTCCAATTCCTCTTTCGTCTCATAATCACCGATACGAACCGAACCGTATGCCATCATTCTTTCGATAAAAAGCCATAATGAGACAATACTCATAACCACCAAAATCCCGATAATCCCGTAATCCACTGCCGTTTGTGCAAATTCCAGCCAACCGCTGTTTTCCATTCGTTATTCCCCTTTTTTAAATTCTAATTTGACGCAGGTTCCCTCTCCAACACGAGAAGCAACATTCAACACTATATGATGACGATCGCAATAGCGCTTGACCAGACTTAAACCGATTCCATATCCCGGCATTGTAGTATCATTTTGGAAATAGCGATCATAAATGCGCATAAGCGTAATCTCATCCATTCCGGCGCCTTGATCGCAAAGGCTTAAAGTTTGATCGTGTAATTTTATCGTGATATGGGGTATTTGAGGTGAATATTTCACCCCATTTTCCACCAAATTATCAATCACTTTACCCAATCCGATCCGATCGCATTTAACGCTATAGGGTTCTATCTCCAAATTCCAAACGACCTTAGGATAAAGAGAACGCAAAAATCCTAAACGCTCTTCAAGGAGTTCACGCAGATCAAAAGAGTCAATTGATTCTCGTTCCGTCTGTTTCTTGATCAAATAATCAAGCTCGTTATAACGCTCTTTTAGCATCTCTGCCGCCGCTTCAATCCGCTCCAGACGTTTGAGAGACTTTTCATCATTATGCGTTTTACGAAGCATTTGAACATTCGCCGTAATGGTGTTAATCGGGAGGTTCAGTTCATGCAGTGTCTCTTTGGAGAAGCGTTCCAAATGGGCAAAATGCTCTCTCAGCGGGGTAATCGCGATTTTTGCCAAAACTCCCCCCACCACGAGGGTAATAATCAATGAGACGAAGGCGATAATTCCCCACTGCTCTACCCCTAAAACCTGATGAACGTAATAGATTCCGGCAATCAAAACACCGGTAGTCGTCACATAAAGTGATGCCAAAGCAATGGTAAAGCTACGAAACAAGGCGATATCCTACGCCGCGTATATTGACTATCGATTCTGAACCTATCTCTTGTTTGAGACGGTTGATGTACACCCGTATGGCCCCATCGCTAATCATCTCTGATGGGTTCCACAACGTATCCATAATCATCTCTTTGGTGACGATCTCTCCCGCATTTCGAATAAACAATGCCATCAGCTGATACTCTTTGAGCGAAAACGGGATCTCTCTTCCTTCCATCAACACACATTTATGAAGTTCATCGAGGCAAAGTTCTCCGACACAATGGCGTGCTTTCCCTTTGATACGGCGTAAAAGTGCATGAATACGCACCAGTAATTCATCGGTATGAAACGGTTTTTTGAGGTAATCGTCCGCACCGATTTCAAAGGCTTGAGAGAGCGTTTCAATCTCTTGATGGGAAGTCAGATAAATACTCGGGGTTAGATCATTGGCACGGCGCAGCTCTTTTAAAAGCGACAAACCGTCGATGAGGGGAACATTAATATCGAGAAGATAGAGATCAAACTGATTTTTATAGGTTTCATCGAGGGCTTCTTGACCGTTACGGCATAAGGATACCTCAAACCCCTCCTCTTCTAAGACATCAGCGATAGATTCGCCAAAGAGCAAATCATCTTCCAAGAGTAATATCTTAATCGACACGCTCTATCGACCACTTCAAAGTTTCCCCCGCTCGCATCGGGACGACAGTACCGTAAATATCAGGAACGACAAAATCGTGTTTCACTAACACCACCTCTTTGAATTCTGCACAAATACCATAAATTTGCTGGGCATTGTCACTCACGAATGCTTGAAGATTGTCCAATTTATCATGCGCTTCAAATACCTCACACAACAGCTGCAATGCGATTGGAGCGGTAAATACCCCTGCTCCGCATCCGCAAGATTCTTTCGTATGTTTGGGGTGCGGTGCGGAGTCGGAACCGAACATCACTTTCGGATGGGCTTCCAATGCAACTTTGAGCAAGGCGGCACGATCTTCGGGGCGTTTGGCTATCGGTTTGCAAAACAGATGCGGTCGAAGCATTCCCCCCGCCACATCATCGAGGGTAATGATGAGATGATGCACCGTAATAGTGGCGTAAAGATTCTCGTATTTATCCAACATCGCTACTGCATCGGCGGTGGTGATGTGCTCCATAATAATTTTCAGTTTTGGAAAGTTGATGGCCAGTTTTTCGTAAACACTCATAAACTCTGCTTCGCGATCCATCACAAATCCGTTGGTCTCGCCGTGAACCGAGAGGACAATTCCCAAATCCGACATCGCTTCGAGTGTTTCACGCATCGGTTCAATATCAAAGTTGACAACTCCCCCCTCGGAGTTGGTAGTAGCACCGCTCGGGTAAATTTTGATCGCCGTAATATGATCCTGAACATCTTCCAAGAACGCACGGCTGTAGTTTTGATAAAAGAGGGTCATGTAGGGCTCAAAATCATCCCGCCCGATCGCGTGTTTAATCCGTTTTTTGTACTCTTTCACCATCTCTTTCGTCGTTACGGGAGGGACAAGGTTGGGCATTATGAGCGCACCGCTAAAACTGTAGGAAGTAAGCGGAGCAACGGTCTCCAACATCTCACCATCACGCAGATGCAGATGCATATCCAGAGGCATTGTCAATGTAACCGTTTTCATTATTTCACCTCCAACTGATTTTTAGCTTCTTGGATCAATGCATTAAGCGCTTCTTCATAATGTTTAGCTTCATCTGCATCGGTCGATTCGAAACGGGTCACGAGGACAGGTGTCGTATTACTCGCCCGTACAAGTCCCCACCCTTGATCAAAAATAACCCGAACACCGTCAACATCGATAATCTCTTTGATCGGAGGAAAAGAAGCGGGAGGCGTTTGAAGCAACTCTTTTAGTTTTGCCATAAGAGGAAATTTCTCCTGTTCCGTTGTTTTGACTTTGATCTCTTCAGTCGAAAACACTTTCGGAAGTTTTGCAATCTCTGCATCGAGGTCCACCCCCTCCTTCACCAGTTCAAGCATACGCAACGTGGCATAGATCGCATCATCATACCCGAAATAGCGGTCGGCAAAAAAGACATGACCGCTCACTTCGCACGCTAAATCCGCATGAAGCTCTTTCATTTTGACTTTGAGATTGGAGTGTCCTGTTTTATACATCACCGCCGTCGCCCCGCGCGCGCGGAGAGTATCGTACATCACCTGCGAACATTTTACTTCGCCGATAACGGTCGGATTTTTCATCTTGAGGGCGAATAGCAGTGCCATCATGTCCCCCTTGATGTTGTTTTTAGGGGTCAATACGGCGATACGATCGGCATCACCGTCATACGCAAATGCGATATCACCCTCTGCCGATAAAAGTTTTTTGATATCCTCAAGGTTATGCTCTTCACTCGGATCGGGATGGTGATTCGGGAATGTTCCATCAGGATCGACATAAATTCCTTTGGTTTTGAGTCCTAATTCATTGAAAATATCTTCGATTGCCAAACCTGCAACCCCGTTTCCGCAGTCATACACGATCCGCTCATTCATCCCGCGCAAATGGCCAAACGACTCCACCATAAAACGTTTATAGCGCGAAAGTGCATCGATCTCAGTAACGTGACGCTCCACTTTCGGAGGAAACGGCAATGTCTCAATCTTGCGTCCGAGGGCATAAATCGATTCGCCGAAAAAAGGGAGCTTGTTAATCGTGATTTTAAAACCGTTATATTCGCTGGGGTTGTGCGAACCGGTAATCATTACCGAAGCGCAGGCTGTTTTTCCGCCAAAATCCTGATAGTTGCAAAAATAGTTGACGGGAGTCGGAACCATCCCCATTCCGAGCACCTTCATCCCTCCCGCATTGAGTCCGGCAGTCAAATATTCAAAAAGAATCGGGGAATGCGAACGTGCATCATATCCTACCGCAACGTACTCGCCGAACGCTCTCATCTCATCGGCTAAAGCATACCCCAAACGGGTAATCGTCTCTTCATTCAACTCTTTTTCATAAATTCCACGGATATCATATTCACGATAAATAGACATAGTTTCCCTTTTCAATCAACATTAACAAATTATACAACGAGGTGGTTAAAAGAGTCTTTTATGGGGCACAAGCCCCATCCAGAAGAATAGTGAAGAAGTGTTACAACAGTGTTAAGAAGGTATTAAATCGCTCTTTTAAATTCGGGATACGCTTCAAGTCCGCATTCGCTGACATCAAGCCCTTGAACCTGATCCTCGTCCGTAGCGCGAAACGGTATAAATTTATTAAGCAGATAGATGATGGTAAATGACACGGTAAAGACAAATACCGCCATCACCCCGACCCCTTTGAGCTGGTTTAGGAATGTTATACCATTTGCATGATCAGCGGCAAAAAGACCCACAGCAAGGGTTCCCCAAATACCGTTGACCAAATGAACCGACAATGCTCCAACCGGATCGTCGATACGGAAACGGTCAAATAATGGTACCGCGAGAACGACCAATGCCCCTCCGATTCCCCCGATCAAAATTGAATCAATCATCGTATACAAATGGGGACCTGCCGTGATCGCTACCAACCCGCCAAGTGCGCCGTTAAGAATCATCGTAATATCAAAAAGTTTATATCGAGCATAAATAGCGATACCGGCGATAATCGCGCCGGAGAGTCCTGCGGTATTGGTATTAAAGATCGTCAATGCGACACTATCCGCCGCCTCTTTGGTCGAAATTGATCCTACCGAACCGCCGTTAAATCCAAACCATCCGATCCATAACAACATCGCCCCTAAAACGACCAAAGGGATATTCGAAGCGGGAATTACGCGGATTTGATTTCCGACATAACGTCCTTTACGTGCACCGATCACCAAAATCGCCGCAAGCAATGCCCATCCGCCCGTGGAATGGATAACGGTTGAGCCGGCCAAATCGACAAAGTTCAGATCAAACATCGTATCTTTGAGCCAATCGCTTCCCCAGCTGATATTCACTGCCGTCGGATAGATTAACGCACCCATAATCACCGTGAAAAGAGTCAACGGCAAAAGGCGGGCTCGTTCACCCACCCCACCGCTCATAATGTTAATGGCCTTACCGACAAATGCCATCTGGAACATAAAAAAGGCCCATTGGCTCATCGTTGTACTTTGAAAATCACCGAATGCCAAATGAAATCCGACCAAGATAAAGGCCATCGACGCAACCGCGTAAATCATAACGTTTACCGTCAAAACGCTGGAGACGTTTTTGGTTCTCACCAAACCTGCTTCGAGCATCGCAAAACCGGGAACCATTAAGATAATGAGAGTAATAGAAAAGAGGGCAAAGAGGGTATCGATAACGTACGCAGTATCCATGCAGCACCTTTAGTTTAAGATAAAGGTGTGCATTATATATCCAATTAAATGGATTGTAGAAGAAGTATTGATTAAAATTTAATCAATTAATGTATTTAATCTTCAAGCGCGGTTTACTGCGCGTGGGCTTCACGCCGAGTGAAACTCAGCGTTAGCGTAGCCTGAGGGGGCTTTTGCTCCCTTAGGCGTAATGATTAAATGGCCTCGATATCTGTCTCACCCGTACGGATACGGACGATTTTGCTAATATCGCTAACGAAGATTTTACCGTCACCGATCTTGCCGGTACGTGCCGCTTCCACAACAGTGTTGACCACTTGATCTACCATTGCATCATCAACAACCATCTCCATTTTAATTTTCGGAAGAAAATCAACAACATATTCCGCACCGCGATAAAGCTCGCTGTGCCCTTTTTGTCGTCCGTAACCTTTTACTTCGCTCACCGTCATACCCGTAATACCGATTTCGGCAAGAGCATCTTTTACATCTTCAAGTTTAAATGGTTTGATAACCGCTTCAATTTTTTTCATTGTTTACTCCTTATAGGTTAAAGCCACGTTCACCGTGTACAGACTCATCCAAACCTTGGCTCTCTTGTTCTTCGTTAACACGTGAACCGCCAGTCAATGCCATTGCGATGTAATAAACCACGATCGTACCGACCAATGTGAACAGTCCGACGATCAATACAGATTCTGCTTGAACCATGATTTGTCCCATACGGTCACCTGAATCTTTCAACGGTCCAGCCCAAAGGAGAGCATTGTCTGTGTTTGGTGTATACGCTGCAAAGATACCGGTTGCAATCGCACCCCAAAGACCTGCAAGGAAGTGTACTCCGAAAGCATCCAAAGAATCATCGTAACCCACTTTTTTCTTCAACGCTGTTACCCCAAAGAATGCGATTAATGCACCCGTAATACCAATGATAAATGCACCGTTAACTCCTACGAATCCCGCTGCCGGAGTAATCGCTACCAAACCTGCAATCGCACCCGTTGCCGCACCAAGTAATGTCGGTTTTTTGAATACCGCATACTCAACCACGATCCAAGTAACCGTTGCAACCGCAGCAGCAATCGTTGTTGTCAAATACGCAAGACCGGCGATAGCGTTAGCACCAAATGCTGATCCACCGTTAAATCCATACCAACCAAACCATAAAAGACCGGCACCAAGAGCCGTTAAGATAACACTTGCAGGTTTCATTGCTACTTTTGGATAGCCTGCACGTTTACCGATTAAGAGAGCGAGTACAAGACCAGCCAAACCACCGTTCATGTGAACAACCGTACCACCTGCGAAGTCAAGAGCACCTTCGTTGAAAAGGTAACCGCCACCCCATACCATGTGTGTAATCGGAGCATAAACTACGATTGTCCAAATAAAGGCAAATACCATCCAAGTAGAGAATTTCATACGCTCAATCACTGAACCCGCAACGATTCCGACAGTGATCGCTGCAAAGGTCCCTTGGAACACTACGAAGACAAATTTAGGATAGAGTTGACCAAGATCAACACTTGCAAATTCTTGCCAACCGATGCCGCTAAGCATAATATGACCAAAACCACCGATGACTTGGTTCATTGAACCATCCATTGTTCCAAACGCGATTGAGAAACCGGCAACAACCCATGCGATAAACGATACAGCAAATGCACCGAATACCATAGCAAATGTATTCAGAATATTTTTAGAACGAGTCATCCCGCCGTAAAACAACGCCAAACCGATCGGAGTCATCAACATAACCAATGCCGTTGACATCATCATCCATGCAGTATCCCCTGAGTTAAGTACAGGTGCTGCAGCATCTTCGGCAAATGCCGATACGCCTAAAAGCAATAAAGCTAAAAGCCACTTTTTCATTTTCTCTCCTTATAACTTGAATGTCAGGTACCATTGTACAAAGTAATCAAATAATGAGAGTGCAAATTACTGATTAATTTTTAATCAATAGTAAAGATGAATTTCAAAACAGAAGAATTTTATAATATAAGGAAAGAGAATAACGAGAGTTAGTATTTGAATGTGCGTAATAAAGTAGCTGGCTCTGAAAATCTCCAGCATTTATGCTGGTAGCTTTAGGGGATTGCAAAGGACAAACTTGTCCTTGCCACCAAAATGGGCTCCGCCTATTTTGGTGTATAACATCAAATGGCTTCGCTGCCGGTTTCACCGGTACGAATACGAATGATCTGACTGATATCACTGACAAAGATCTTGCCATCACCGATTTTTCCGGTGCGGGCTGCTTCGATGAGCGTATTCACGACTGTATCGACCATATCCTCATCTACAACCATCTCCATTTTAATCTTTGGGAGAAAATCAACAACATATTCCGCACCGCGATAAAGCTCACTGTGCCCTTTTTGTCGTCCGTAACCTTTTACTTCACTCACCGTCATTCCGGTAATACCGATTTCAGCAAGAGCGTCTTTTACATCTTCGAGTTTAAAAGGTTTAATAACCGCTTCAATTTTTTTCATATTTTGTTGAACTCCATACCACTAATGTCTAGAACAATTGTAACCTTATTTAATTAATTAAGCAAATTAAAGCTAAAAAAACAGGTTTTAAGAATTTAAGGCTCATTCGGCTATAATCAGCCATATTATCTTCACTTTTGGGGACCGCATGAACGATCTGCTAGACAACAGCGAAATAAATGACATTAATATAGAAGACACACTCAAGAGCAGTTATCTTGATTACTCGATGAGCGTTATCATCGGGCGTGCACTTCCTGACGTCCGAGACGGTCTTAAACCGGTACACAGACGTATTCTTTATGCCATGGACAAACTCAGCCTCTCAGCTGGTGCCAAATACAAAAAATCGGCCCGTATCGTCGGGGACGTAATCGGTCAATACCATCCGCACGGTGATACCTCGGTTTATGATGCATTGGTTCGTATGGCACAACCGTTCGCAATGCGAGCACCATTGGTTGATGGTCAAGGTAACTTCGGTTCAGTCGATGGAGACAGCGCAGCAGCGATGCGTTATACCGAAGCGCGTATGACCCGTTATGCGGGAGAACTTCTCAAAGATCTTGAAAAAGATACCGTTGATATGATCGAGAACTACGACGGCACCACCTTCGAGCCTGAAGTTCTTCCTACCCGTGTACCAAACCTTATTATTAATGGTTCATCCGGTATCGCCGTCGGTATGGCGACCAATATCCCTCCCCATAATCCAAATGAAGTTCTCAGCGCACTGGTTCATCTAATGGACAACCCAAATGCTTCACTTATCGAGATTATGCAGTTTATCAAAGCTCCCGATTTCCCTACTGGGGGAACCATCTACGGTAAAAAAGGGATTTTGGACGCGTACGAGAGCGGGCGTGGTCGTATCCGTATCCGCGCCAAAACACACATTGAAAAAAAATCGAATAAAGATGTTATTGTTATTGATGAGCTTCCTTATCAAGTGAACAAAGCCCGTTTGATCGAAACCATTGCCGATTTGGTCAAAGACAAATTTATCGAGGGGATCAGTGAAATTCGCGATGAATCCGACCGCGAAGGTATCCGTGTCGTTATCGAGCTTAAACGTGATGCGATGAGTGAAATCGTCCTCAATAATCTCTATAAATCGACCAACATGGAGACTACGTTCGGAATCATCATGCTCTCGGTCTTTAACCAAGAGCCTCGTGTATTCACCCTCTTAGAGATGTTGGGTCACTTTATCAACCACCGTAAAACCGTTATTATCCGCCGTACTATTTTCGATCTTGAAAAAGCAAAAGCACGTGCCCATATCTTGGAAGGTTTGAAAAAAGCACTCGATCATATCGAAGCGATTATCAAACTCATCCGTGCAAGCAATGACGGCGAAGCGGCTAAAAACGGGCTTATCTCCGAATTCGGATTTTCACCGATCCAAGCCCAAGCGATTTTGGATATGCGTCTCCAACGTCTCACCGGTCTTGAACGTGACAAAATCGAAAATGAACTTAAAGAGATTTTGGCTCACATCGACTATCTTGAGAGCATCCTCCGAAGTGAAGAGGTTCTTAAAGGGATTATCAAAGGCGAATTCGTTGAACTCGTTGAGCAATACAATATCCCTCGTGTCACCGATATCGAAGACAACTATGATGATATCAATATCGAAGATTTGATCCCGAATGAGCCGATGGTTGTTACCATTTCTCACCGTGGATACATTAAACGCGTTCCTCTCGTCGCGTACGAGAAACAAATCCGAGGCGGTAAAGGTAAAATTGCCGTTACCACGTATGATGATGACTTTATCGAGAAATTCTATACCTGCAACACCCACGATACGTTGATGTTCGTCACCGATCGCGGACAGCTCCACTGGCTCAAAGTGTACAAAATTCCGGAAGGATCACGTACAGCCAAAGGTAAAGCAGTCGTTAATCTCATCAACCTCGAAGCGGATGAAAAAATCCGCTCGATTATTCCGACCACCGATTTTGATGAGAGCAAATCACTCGTCTTCTTTACCCAAAACGGTGTTGTTAAACGTACTGCTCTTAGCGAATTCTCGAACGTCCGAAGTAACGGTGTTCGCGCAATCGTTCTCGATGATGATGACGCATTGATCACTGCACACATCGCGAATGAAGAGACAAAATACCTCTTTATCGTAACGAAATACGCACAATGTATCAAATTTGAAATCGAAAAAACCCGCGATCAGGGACGTAGTACCCGTGGGGTTCGCGGTATCAAATTTAAAATTGACGGAGACGTCGTTGTCGATGCCAACATTATCAAAAGCGATGAAGAAGAGATCCTGATGGTGAGTGAAAAAGGGATCGGAAAACGAACCACGGCGGAAGAATACCGCCTTACCAACCGTGCCGGAACCGGTGTTATCGCGATGAAACTCAATGCTAAAACCGGAACAACGGTTGTCGGTTGTCTGATGGTTGATGAGACGATGGACATGATGGCACTCACCAAAGCGGGCAAAATGATCCGTGTCGATATGCAAACGATTGCGAAATCGGGGCGTAACACCAGTGGTGTTTACATCATTAAAGGCGATGATGTCGCGAGTATTTCACGTTGTCCGAAAAAAGAAGAAGATGAAGAAGATTTAGAAGGTAAAGAAAGCTCAGAAGGCTCAGGTACACTCGAATTGGAATAGTATTTGCTCTGTATTGAGTAATTATTCCAAACCTACCAAAGGAACCCGCATGCGAATCTCTGCCGCTCTTGCACTGCTTCTCACTGTTCCCGCACTTCATGCGGGATTTTTTGCCCCCGACTCTTCCTCTGAACCCCAAGTAAAATGTGTTTACAGTGGAACAGACGGCCATTGTGTTGAACCGATTTTAAAATCTCAAAACGAACTTGTTATTACCGTTGTCGGCCAAGGTGTTGCCCCTTCGGTTACCGCTTCTCCTGCACAAGCCTATGCACTTGCTAAACGTGCCGCAGTAGCGGACGGCTATCGCCAAATTGCGGAAAAAGTACGCGGAGTCCATGTCGAAGGACAAGACAGCATCAAAAATATGATGCTGATGCAATCAAGCACCCGTACCTCTGTTGAAGCACTGGTAAAAGGGGCTAATGTCACCAATACTACATTTAAAGAGGGACTGTGCGAAGTCGAAATGGAAATCGCCCTTTCTTATTCACGTATCTTACCGTAATCACGACACTTGCTTTCGGAGCTGATCACTATTATATAGGGTATCGGCTCACCGCTAAGAACACCCAACCCATCAATGAAACGCTCTCTGTTTCCAAAGCCATGCAGCCGTGTCATCCCGCTAAACCATCCGAGTCCATAACCCTTAAGCGCTTTAATAATGAGAACTTACAAACACTCTTAAATCGTGAACAAACGGCTTTTTTAGAATTTGCTTCGTCCAATGAACTCCGTGTTAAAAGCAATGATAATTTTAGTGTGACGAACCCCCAAACCCTGAATTCACTTACTCTTCCAACAAGCTGCTATGCAGTCGAGTTTAATGATGAGTCTGTTACAATCACCGCATTAAAATGATATGTTCTGCCTTGACAAAGGCAAGCTTTAGTACCATAGCGGTTAGCGTAGCCGAAGGGATTTTATTCTTTTGGCGTTTAAGAAGGATATAGATGAAGATTGCGATTGTTGAAGACGATATCAATATGCGCAAGTCGCTGGAAATTGCGATGGGTGACTATGAGAAATACGAGGTTCATACCTTTAAAAATGCTCGCGATGCCCTTAAAAAACTCGACGATACCTTTGAACTGATCATCAGCGATATCAATATGCCGGGGATGGACGGGATCGAATTTGTTAAAACGCTGGGGGGCAAATATGAGGTGATTATCATCACTGGAAATGCCACCCTTACCCGTGCCATTGAATCGATCCAGCTGGGGGTCAAAGATTTCTTGCTCAAACCATTTGAAATCGAAACACTGGTTGCCGCGATTGAGCGAACCGCAAGTGTTGCAAAAAAAATACCTAAAATGTCTACTGCACCTACCTCCTCTGGTTCATCTTTTCTGGGTACTTCACCCGCACTCGAAAAACTTCTCAGTCGTACCGCCAAAGCGGCAACTACCGATGCGAGCATTATGCTTCTGGGTGAGAGTGGTGTCGGGAAAGAGGTCTTTGCCCGCCATATTCATGAGACTTCACCACGTGCTTCCCGAGCGTTTATTGCCATCAATATGGCGGCTATCCCTGACAACCTCATCGAAAGTGAATTGTTTGGATTTGAAAAAGGGTCATTCACTGATGCAACCGAAGCAAAAACAGGACAGTTTGAGCTCGCAGAGGGGGGAACACTCTTTTTAGACGAAATCGCTGAAATGCCCTATAGCCTCCAAGCCAAATTGTTACGCGTTCTTCAAGAGCGTGAAATACGCCGTTTAGGTGCTTCGAAAAACACCAAAATAGATGTCCGTATCATCACCGCCACCAATGCCGACTTGCATACCAAAATCACCGAGGGGAAATTCCGCGAAGACCTCTATTATCGCCTTAACACCATCCCTCTCAATATACCGCCGCTGCGGGAACGTCGTGAAGAAATTCTGAGCATTGCCGAAGCGGCCTTGGAACGCTACTGTACCCAATACAGTTTTGAGGCAAAATCTTTTACGCCAAACGCATGCAACGCACTTGAACACTACAACTGGCCGGGAAATGTCCGTGAACTTATCTCGGTTGTGGAACGCTCTGCCATTTTGAGTGATGGAGAAAGTATTGATACTGAAGATCTCTTTTTGGAAGCAAGAGGGTTGGGGAGAATATAATCTATTTTTTCGTTCGTGGTGAGCCTGTCGAACCATGAATGGTAAGACCCTTCGACAAGCTCAGGGAGAACGGATACAATTTTTAATCCCTTCCAAGCCATCATTAGCTATAATCGCGAAAAATATTCACGGGTGATTTCATTCATCCTCAAGGAAAGCTTCCTATGAAACTTTATAACGTTGCTATCGTCGGTGCCAGCGGTGCCGTTGGCGAAGAAATTTTACGTATTTTTGAAGAGATCGAATTCCCTCTGGCCAAACTGGTTCCACTGGCGAGTGCTCGCAGTGCAGGGAATACGGTTACGTTCAAAGATCATGAACTCGTGATCAAAGAGTTAACCCCGACCGTATTTGAAGAAGAAGCAATCGACATCGCCCTTTTCAGTGCCGGCGGAAGTGTTTCAGCCGAGTTTGCTCCCTATGCTGCCGCGTCAGGTGCCGTGGTTATCGATAATACCAGCCACTTCCGTATGTTTGAGAATGTCCCTCTCGTTGTCCCTGAAGTAAACCCTGAAGATATTGCTCTTTGGAAAAATACCGGGATCATTGCAAACCCGAACTGCTCGACCATCCAAATGGTCCAAGCACTCAAACCCCTTGATGATGCGTACGATTTACAACGTATCGACGTAAGCACCTACCAAGCAACATCCGGTGCGGGAAAAACGGGGATGGAAGAACTCGTTGAGCAAATGCAGGCCTTTTTTGCCTTTAAACTCGATGATACGGAACCGAAAAAATTTGCTCACCGAATCGCACTCAACGCTATCCCCCAAATCGATTCGTTCACCGACAGCGGCTACACCAAAGAAGAACTTAAAATGGTGAATGAGACGCAGAAGATCATGCACAAAGATATCGAAGTGAGTGCAACCTGCGTCCGTATCCCGACACTTCGCGGTCATGCTGAAACCCTCACACTCACATTTGATGGTGCAGTGGACGCCGATGAAGCACGCGAACTTTTACGTAAAGCTCCGAATATTATCGTTATGGATGTACCTGAAGAGAGTATCTATCCGATGCCTTCACTCTGTATGGATCAAAACGAAACGTTTGTGGGACGTATCCGTAATGACCTTTACCGCGAAAATGTCCTCCATTTGTGGGTTGTTGCCGATAATCTCCGTGTCGGTGCGGCTACCAACGCCGTACGAATCGCCCAAAAATGGGTAGAGATGCAAGGAGAATAAGATGCAGTTCATTGAAAAACTCTTTGAACACGGCCTTTGGAGCACACGATTCATCATTCTCCTTGCAGTTGTTTTCGGTCTTGTAGGGGCTTTTGTCCTTTTTGCTGTCGCCAGTGTTGACGTCTACAATACCGCAGCGTATGTCATTCATACGTATGCTATCCATGCTCATCCGCCACATTTTCATGAAGAGATAGTCGGCGGGATTATCGGTGCGGTTGATTTATACCTTATCGGTGTCGTTATGATCATTTTCTCATTCGGTTTGTATGAGCTCTTTATCTCTGATATCGATCCAGCCAAAGATGAAAATGGGCATGAAAATCAGCTCCTTGCCGTCCACTCTCTCGATCAGCTCAAAGACAAAATTTCCAAAGTTATCGTGATGGTATTGGTCGTCGGCTTTTTCCAAAAAGTGGGACATACGGTATTTACCGGAGCATTAGAGTTACTCTATCTAGCCCTCTCGATCACCGCCGTTGCCGTCGGTCTTTATTTTCTTAGCAAAGTAGGTCACCATGAGTAAAATTTTTGTTGATGCGTGTTTCGGTAAAGAGACCCCTTATACCCCTGTTTGGATGATGCGCCAAGCGGGACGCTATCTCCCTGAGTACATGGAAGTGCGCAAACGTGCCGGAAACTTTCTCAACCTTTGTCACGCTCCCGATATGGCAGCGGAAGTTACCATCCAACCTGTGGACCTTGTCGGGGTTGACGCGGCAATTTTATTCAGCGATATCTTGGTCGTTCCGAACGAAATGGGAATGAAACTCGACTTTATCAAAGGGGAAGGCCCCGTTTTCGAAAAACCGATCGCGTCCGAAGAGGATTTGGAGGAGTTAATCGGCGGTGAGGAAGCGGCGTCTAAACTCACTTACGTTTATGAAACGATCAAGATTTTAAGAACACAGCTTGATGCACGCGACGATAATAAAGCCCTTATCGGCTTTACCGGTGCTCCGTGGACACTCGCGACCTACATGATCGAGGGACAGGGGACAAAAACGTACAATATCTGCAAAAAGATGATGTACTCCAACCCTGACTTGCTTCATAAAATCCTCCGCCAAGTGACCGACGTGGTCAAACTGTACATGGAAAAACAAATCCAATCAGGTATCGATGTCGTCCAAATTTTCGACAGTTGGGCCGCCGCAATCGAACCAAGCAAATACGATGAATTCTCATGGAGCTACATGGTCGAAATCGCCGAGTATTTAAAAGAGAAATACCCGCATGTTCCGGTCATTATGTTCCCGAAAGGGATTCCCGCATTTTTAGATAACGTGTACGGAAATTTCGATGTCTTCGGTGTCGACTGGAGTACCCCGATGGCACTGGCGAAAGAGAAACTGGGGGATCGTTATGTCCTGCAGGGAAACATGGAACCATGCCGTTTATACTCCAAAGAGCAAACCACCGCGTGTGTCGAAGCGATCCAAGAGATTATGGGTGGCCGTCGCCATATCTTCAACCTTGGGCACGGGATTCTCCCCGACGTTCCGGTTGAAAATGCTCAACACTTCGTTCGTGAATGTCAACGAGTGAGTAAAAAAGACTAATATGTCCACGATCTTCGGTCCCGTCTTTTCACGCCGTTTCGGTGCGTCGCTCGGGATCGACCTCTCCAATTCCGGCAAACAATGCAACTTTGACTGTCTCTACTGTGAACTCGCCCCTGCACCCGCAATGGCACACCAGCGTACGATCACTCCGGTAGAGACGATTATGACCGATTTAACAGAAGCGTTGCGCAAACACCCCTCTATTGATGTCATTACGATCACCGCTAACGGTGAACCGACGATGTACCCCTATCTGAATGCTCTTGTCGATGAGATCGATACAATCAAAGGGCGTATTCAAACCCTTATCCTCTCCAACAGTGCCTGTCTCAATGATTTAAACGTATTCAATACCCTTTTGAAGCTCGATCAAGTCAAACTCTCTCTCGATGCCGCAACACCCGAAGTGTTTAAAAAAATCGATCGCCCCGCCGAGGGGATAGAAATCGAAACCATCATCGAAAGTATCACCCGTTTCTCACAGATCTATACGGGGAAATTATTTTTAGAGATATTGTTTGTCAAAGGGATTAATGACGCTCCAAGCGAAGTGGAAGCGCTCAACCATGCCCTGCTGAACATCCACTGCGAACGGATCGATATCGGCACCATCGACCGTCCCCCTGCCTATGCGGTTCAAGGGCTAAGTTTTGAGGAACTGCATCTGATTGCACACCATTTTGATCCTGCATTGCCGATCCATATCGTTTCACGCAACCATGCCTCGGCAACTCCAAGTGCCTACAGCGATGAAGAGATCCTTACAACTCTGGATAAACGTCCTCTGAGTATGGATGATATCAATGCTCTTTTCGATGCCGATTCCAAAAGTCGCTTCGAAAATTTGCTCCATCACGGTAAAATCGCTCAAATCGAACGATCAAATATCACTTTTTTTACTCCGATCGAAAATATTGATCGAAAACGCTCTAAATAACCCCGTTTTTATTGACATCCAGCGTAACATAGCGTATAATTGCGCCTCTTAAAGATTCCGAATTAGCTCAGCGGTAGAGTAGGTGACTGTTAATCACTTGGTCACTGGTTCGAATCCAGTATTCGGAGCCATTTTTAAGATTTCTTCATTGTTTTATTCCGAATTAGCTCAGCGGTAGAGTAGGTGACTGTTAATCACTTGGTCACTGGTTCGAATCCAGTATTCGGAGCCACCCCCCATAAATTCATTCTCAATTTTCAGAACTGTTTTTCATACGTCACTAGCCAATTACGACCTTCACGATGGATGCCCTCATGTTTTGCATCATACGATGGATAGATCACCGATTCTTTAAAGAGATTTTTCACACTCAGTGTCACCATCGACAAATCATCCAGATTATACGACAGAGTTTCATCTACCAGCATCGTCGCACCGTAGGTGCGGATATCACCGCTTTCGCGTAGATATCCCCGTTTTGGACCAGTGTAATACCATGCGGTATTGATACCAAGTCGTTCTGTCAACGGATAAAGGTAATATCCCTTGATCATCACCTCCGAAATTTCAGGGCTTTGGTATTCTACTGGATTGTAATAATCCGGAGAAAAGTATTGGGATCGAACATAGGAAAAATTTCCCATCAGTTCAGAAGCGTTGTCGAAATAGTGGGTAAGCTCCAGCTCCACCCCTTTTGCGTTACGCTGTTTATGATTGGCGTAATCACCGGTAAATCCATCCGGTTCATGCTGAACACTGTCAATCACATCGTTTAGAATCGAATAAAATACATTGCTTCGGAGGATAGTATTTTTATTTTTGTAGGTATAGGCCAACTCAAACGTATCTATCGATTCAGGTTTTAAATTCGGATTTCCATCCTTTAAACCGTCTTGTGGAGCCTGAAAAGCTTCGACATACGATGGTGCACGATAGGAACGTCCATAAACCCCCTTAAAAATATGATTATTATCCATTCGGTAAACTGAACCGATACGATAACTAAGCATATTACTAAACAGCGAATAGGTATCCAATCTAATGTTGGCAGAGATATCCAAAGCATCATTGATTGAATAGATATCCTGTAGAGAAACCGATTTAATCCACTGATCATTATCTCCTGCAATTAAACCGTATCGTCCTTCTAAATATTCCATCGTACCAAAAATACTCGGACCGCCATCCCCTTGATCTCGGTATGTGGTTCCAAAAACATTTTTGATCGTATCGATTTTTTGGGCACTTACGCCGATCATCCACGCATGATCTTCAATATTTTTTCCTCTGAGATTCATCTCCGCATACGTATTCAACTGCTCGTATGTCGGATTCATCCGCACGGTAAGCCCGGTATTGAAATAATTTTGATAAAGGGTCGAATCAAACGTAAAAGCATAATAGTTTAACCCGAATTTGGTTTCCAAACTCAAATCCCGCGCCACATTAGAACTATTTTGTACCTCAACGATTGCACTTTTATTGTGCTGATATCCACCGGTCATTGGCTCGATATCCTCACTCAAACCATAGAAATTATCTGTTACGTCCGATTTGTATCTGGCTATCAACGTCCAATCATCGTGTTTTGCCGTTACACCGATGGAATAATCCTCAAAACTTTCCAAACTGTTATAATCGGTACGGGCATACCCGTATTCTTTAGCCGAAACAAACGCTTCACCTGCCGGAAGTGTTTTATTACTATGTTGATGATAACTGTCGATACCAACTGCCCAATTACCGATATTGAGATGTTTGACAAATCCGGCTTTAGTATAGTCATAACTTCCAACTGCACCAAAAACTTTATCGTTTTCTCCCTCTTGAGAACTTACGGTAATAACATTGATCGCCGCGCTGAATGCTCCCGGACCGTAAACCGTCGAAGCCGATCCTCGCAGTACTTCAATACGATCGATTAGCTCTATCGGGAAATCGAGATAAAAATAACTGGTACTGTAGAGATCACTCCCTACATCTACCCCATCAATGTAAAGTTTATACTTATCAAATACAAACGTATCGGGGTTATAATTTCCCCGAACGATAACCTGCTTCCACCCGATATGTAAGATAGAAGTCTCAATCCCAGGCAGTATGCCAAGAGCTTCATGGAGGTTTCGAATACCTATTTTTTTGAGCTTATCGGCATGAAGAACCGATACGACTGAAGGTTGATAGTCGATATTGAGTTTGGTCTTCGTTGCGATGGCAGTTACTTCGTCTAACAGCGAAGTGATATCGCCCTCCTCTGCAGCTACTCCATTTGAAACTAACAAAACTGCTGCCAACCCTATCGAATAACCTCTCATCAAACGCTCCGTCCTTATAATTATGTTACATTGTACCAAAACTTTAAAGATGCATTAACTAAATCTTATATAATATCAATTTATGTTAATTGGTATTGGATTTTAATTATGCATTCACTTATAGGCAAATTTGCCATTTTCTTCTGGTTTCTTTACATCGCTGTCATTGTCCCCATGTTTATCTTTATCCAGATGAACAGCTCTGCCGTTCTAAACGACGAAGAGCGCTCAAAAATCAATCTGGTTACCAATACCCTAAAACCTATCCTCTCAATCTATTTGAGTTTTGACCAACCGGATATGCTCAGCGAAACGATGCGAACCTTTTTCCATAACCCCAGTATTTCACGTGTTGTCTTGACCGATCTGAATGAAAAACCTATTTTTGAGCAATACAGCGCTCACCCTCAACTCAAAGACTTCATCACCATCTCAGAACCCCTCAAAGATCCGATTACAGGAGAGCTTCAAGCTACACTCTACATCAGCTATTCCAATACCCATGCCGAAGAATTACAAAATAAACTTTTTGACCGACTGGTATTCCTTTCGCTGTTTGCCCTAGCCCTTTTTTCCTTCACGTATCTCTACTTTCGGAAACAATTTTTTGTTTTGCGCCATATCTCTGATTGGATGGGAGCGTACACGGTTGACAAAACTACGAAACCCTTTGAATGCGATAACAACAACACGGAAATACAGACCATTATCTCATCAACCAATAAAATGCTGGGGACTATCGACAACTATCGAGATCAAATGGAAGAAATCAACGCAAAGCTTGAACAACGTATTGAAGCCGAAGTAGAACAGCGTCGCCAAAAAGAGCAGTTGCTGATACACCAATCGAGGCTCGCGGCCATGGGTGAAATGATCGAGAGTATCGCCCACCAATGGCGTCAGCCCCTCAACATTATCGGATTGGCCATGAGCAACATCGAAATGAAACGCCAACTTGGCCTCCTGAATGATACAGAGATTGAAAATAACAGCGATATTATCAATACGAATCTCACCTTTATGTCCAACACGATTGATGATTTTAGAAATTTTTTCAACCTCAATAAAGAGCGGATAGCATTCAAACCAACCCAGCCCATCAACGATATTTTCCATCTCTTAAGCGAACAACTCTCCTACGCCAAAATCACCTATGCTATACACAATGAATGCAATGAAGATATCTATGGCGTCGTTAATGAATTCAAACAAGTGATTTTAAATATTGTCAACAACGCCAAAGATGTTATCGTCGCAAAAAATGATCAATCCGGAGGTAAAATCGACGTTCTGCTTCGATGTGAAGCGAAACGCCTGATCATCGATATTTCCGATACCGGCGGAGGAGTGCCGCCGAACATTGCCAAACGGGTTTTCGAGCCTTATTTTACGACGAAATTTCAAAAACAGGGAACCGGTATTGGACTCTATATGTCTAAAGTGATTATCGAACAACACTTTGAGGGGAGCATCAGCGTTAGTAATAATACTCAAGGAGCCGTTTTCACTATCAATTTGCCGTTGGATCACCCATGAAGAAGCTCTTCTATTTTTGCATTTTGGTCATTCCGCTAACCCTCTTTGGGGCATCTTACGATACCCCATTGCTGCAGATAAGCGCAAAACTTTTTCCGAAAATACTGTTCATGGAAAAGGGGACAAAAGAACGTATCCAATCCTCTATTCATTTCGTGATTGTCGCTTCACCTGCCAATCAAGAGGCTGCCCGACATTTTTCTAATATGGTTCAAAATCAATATCCCGAAGGGATCAATGATCATCCTATACGAGTCTCAATCCTTTCGGCAAAAGAAGCTTTGGGTACGAAAAATATTCACGGCATCATTCTAATGCTGCCACCGGATGACAACCTGCTTGAACCGCTGATCAAGCACACGTATGAAAACAAAATCCTAACATTTTCTTTCGATCCCTCACTGCTGCGAAATGGTACAGTCATCTCGCTCTATATTGGAAAAAATGTCAAACCATACCTTAATGTCTCTGCACTTAAAGAGGCTTCTTTTACCTTTGAATACAGTTTTATCAAACTCTCTGTACCTTTTGAATAATCCCCGCTCTTAACACCTTCTTTCAAATAATCTATTACAAGATAAAAAAATTATATTTGTATTTTATTGGTTTCCTCATCATAATGATCACACGAATAGCTTTTAAATCCCTCGACCATACGGATAATATTTTTAATCGGTGTCGGATTGAACAAGCGGCGAATGTCATGATGGTTAACACAATCCTCACAGCGGCTTATCACACAATGGATTGCTATACTGACAACCAATATCCCCTGCATCGGATCGATGGATAAAATATAATCCACACATTGTTGTCCATTTTCAATCCCATGGTCGATTATCACGACATCATACTGCCCTTTTTGATAAGCGATAAACAGTTCGCCCAATGTTGAAATACTCTCAACTGTCCCTTTGATAGCCTCTTCGAGTAACATTTTCCGAGTTTGAAGCTGAAAGCCGCTCCCATCTATCATTAATATTTTCATACCATTATTATTACGCAAAAAGCGTTAAAGTTGATTAAACTAGCCTACAATCTTTTTAGACTATAATTTCAATTATTAACATTTCATAGGAGCAACATGAAAGGAATTATCCTCGCGGGCGGCAGCGGAACACGACTTTATCCGATTACCAAAGGGGTCAGTAAACAGCTGGTTCCGATTTACGATAAACCGATGGTGTACTATCCCCTCTCGGTTCTGATGCTCGCAGGGATCACTGAAGTACTTATTATCTCTACTCCTACCGATCTTCCTCGCTTTGAAGAGCTCCTTGGAGACGGTAGCGATATCGGAATGAGATTTGAATATTGCGTTCAACCCTCTCCTGACGGTCTAGCCCAAGCATTTATTTTAGGTGCTGACTTCATCGGAAGTGATGATGTGTGTCTCGTATTAGGTGATAATATCTTTTACGGTCACGGTTTGACCAAAATGCTCGCTCAATCGGTTAAAAATGTCACCAAAGAGAGCAAAGCGACTGTATTCGGTTACTGGGTCAAAGACCCTGAGCGTTACGGTGTCGCCGAGTTTGACAAAGAGGGAAATGTCCTCTCCATCGAAGAAAAAC
>NZ_MIBT01000027.1:0-1803 GCF_001829605.1 Sulfuricurvum sp. RIFCSPLOWO2_12_FULL_43_24
GCCCTTCGGAAAAAATGAAGATCAATACACTTCTCTCCTCAGAGAGCCGTTTTTATGAGATTGGCGATTTGAACTACATTGATGATGCGATTGTCGATGAGTTTGTCGGAAAATCGCGTGCGTTTATCAAGATCCAAGAGGGGTGCAACTTTCGGTGCAGCTACTGTATTATCCCTTTTGTACGAGGTGATGCTCGCAGCATGGATGAAGCAAAAATACTAGAACAGGTTTCTCGTTTAGCAAGCAACGGTTTTGGAGAATTTGTCCTCACCGGAACAAATGTTGGAAGCTACGGTCAAGGTGAGGGAAAAAACATCGCTGAACTCATGAAAAAGATGTCACTTATTCGAGGCGTTCGACGTATTCGTGTAGGATCACTCGAACCGATACAAATCAACGAATCGTTTCGGGAGATTTTGGATGAGCCGTGGCTGGAACGTCATCTTCACATTGCGATTCAGCACAGCTCTGATGAGATGCTCCGTCTAATGAATCGTCGTAATCGTCATAAAAGCGATGTGGAACTCTTCGGCATGTTGAATGCCAAAGGGTTTGCATTGGGAACCGATTTTATTGTCGGTCATCCTGGGGAGAGTGAAGCGATCTGGACTGAGGCGATGGAAAATATTCGCCATCTCCACCTCACACATATCCACCCTTTTACCTACTCCAAGCGTGACGGTACACCGAGTGCGACAATGAAACCTGAGGTCAACGGTACTCTTTCTGCTCAAAGAATGGCTGAACTCAATGCCTTGATCACCGCAAACAATTATGCATTTCGCGAAAAAATGGTTTCGACTCCTTTGGATGTTTTGGTCGAATCGGGTGATGGTAAACAGTATAGTGGGTATGATCAGTTTTTTAATAAAGTGATCATTGAATCGAATGAAGATATCAGCGGTGATTGGATCACACTGGAGCACTATGAGGTACACGATGAATATAACATGGCCAAATTTTAACCGTAATCAGCTCATTCTTATCCTATCAGGAGGGATTGTTCTCCTTTTACTCCTTTTTGCATTATTGCGTGATAGCGGAGACACGGTAACCCTTGCAGAAGCGACCAAATTGATTGAAAATAATCAAATTGAAAAAGCGTTTAGCGATGATGGATATACCTATTTTGCTACCAAAGAGAATGGGGTTGTTAAAATTGCTTCGTCACAACTCCCTTCCGAATTGACAGCGAATCTTGTGATTGAGCCAAAAGGGGGAAATGGGTGGATTTGGTTTTTCGTCTTTTTTGGCCTTATCGGGGGTGCAGGATTTTGGGCATGGAAAAGTAAACTCGGCTTTGAAGATGATGCACCAGTGATAGAAACACCCGTGACAAAAACTGCCGTAGCGGAATCTGAAGCTCCATCTTCCAATGTAACCGCTGTCAAATCGACGGTCAGATTTAGTGACATCGGCGGTATCGGTGATGTTAAAGAGGAACTCGAAGAGATCATTGACTTTTTACGAAATCCGAAACGCTACTATAGTTTCGGCGCACGTATGCCACGCGGTGTACTTCTCGTAGGCCCTCCGGGTGTCGGTAAAACGATGATCGCCAAAGCGGTTGCTGCCGAAGCGGATGTCCCATTTTTCTACCAAAGCGGTGCCTCCTTTGTACAAATTTATGTCGGTATGGGGGCGAAAAGGGTCTCAGAACTCTTTTCTGCTGCCAAGAAAAATGCCCCCGCCATTATCTTTATTGATGAGATTGATGCGGTAGGTAAAAAGCGTGAAGGGGGACGAAACGACGAGCGAGAGGGGACTCTCAATCAGCTTCTCACCGAGATGGACGGATTTGAA
>NZ_MIBT01000028.1:0-1785 GCF_001829605.1 Sulfuricurvum sp. RIFCSPLOWO2_12_FULL_43_24
AGGGCAAATGTTTTGATGATTTCGTTATCGATTTTGTTAGCATCGCTCTGGAGATTTTTAATATACGAGCGTGAGATTTCATACAGTTCGGCATTATCGGTTTCAAATGCCTTAAGCGTCTCTTCGCTCGATTGGATGATCTGAGAGAGCATAAGCGAAATCATGCTGCGGATTTCGTTGAGTTTGTTTTCATAGCGTGGTAGCATTGGTGTGCCTTTGAATAAATGATGTGCGCGATTATAACCATGATTTATAACCGAGAGATTACAAACACAAGTAGCGCTTTGTAATCGTTTTGTTACCCGATACTTCTACAATGCCGCCATCAAAAATTCCAAAAGGATTCTACTATGTTCAAAAAAGCAACACAAGGTTTGGTCATTGCAGCTATCGCTGCAACATCGATGATCGCGGCGGACAAAATCAGCGGTGCGGGTGCAACATTCCCGGCTCCATGTTATTATGATTGGGCATACAACTACCAAAAAGCGACAAAAACTCGTGTCAACTATCAAGCTATCGGTTCAGGCGGCGGTATTAAACAAATTAGCGAGCGTATCGTAAATTTTGGTGCTACTGATGCACCATTGACTCCAAAAGAGCTTGCAGCGGCGAAACTTACTCAGTTCCCTGCCGTTATCGGTTCAATCGTTGTTGCGCATAACCTTCCGGGTGTTGCAGATGAAAAACTAAAACTCAAAAATAGTGTTGTTGCGGATATTTTTGCAGGTAAAATCACAATGTGGAATGACGCTGCTATCGTTGCGGACAATGCAGGTGTTAAATTGCCGGCTGAGAAAATCATCGTGGCTCACCGTTCAGACGGATCAGGAACTACGTATGTATTTACCGACTTCTTGAGCGATTCATCTAAAATGTGGAAAAGCAAATACGGTATCGGTAAAGCGATCGGTTGGGCAACCGGTGTGGGCGGAAAAGGGAATGAGGGTGTAACTAACCTTATCAAACAAACACCATACTCTATCGGATACATTGAAAATGCGTATAAAGAGAAAAATAACCTCTCAGCGGCTACTTTGCAAACGGCTAGCGGTAAATGGGTAACAGCGAGTAAAAATAACTTTATGGCAGCCGTTAAACAAGCTTCTTGGAAAAAATCAGAAGGTTTCTACGGTTCATTGGTATCTCAAAAAGGGGATACTGCATACCCGATCGTAGCGGCAACGTATATCCTTTTACCACAAGAGAGTGCGGAAACGAACGCGCAGGTTATCTCCTTCTTTGATTACTCATTCAAAAATGGGGATAAAGCAGCGGAAAAATTGGGTTACATCCCACTTCCGGTTGAAACAACAAACCTTGTCCGCGAATACTGGGCAGAGAATAAATAAGTTTTTTATTATTTAATACGCCAAAGGAATTCATCCCTTTGGCTACGCTAACGCTGAGTTCTCTTCAGCAGAGAGCTCACGCACACTTGTGTGCTTTTATCATTAGCCACCTCTAAACACATCGCGATGTTTTTAAAGGTGTCCTAATCAGACCCAATATTCATTTCTCCTTCTTCAATTCCTTAAGTTTGGCCCATCTCTCCTTGCGTATGCGTTGATATGGGCATTTTCTCAATTGTATACCCATCTGTTTTCATTCATTTTTCTTATCGTAATCATATTGTAATGTAACATTGACGTAATCTATTTTTTCTACAATGACACCACTAAAAAACAGGAGTGATTCTTATGAAAAAAGTTGCATTATCTGCCCTTGCTGCGGCGATGATTAGCGGTATCGCATCAGCCGATGCGTTGACCCTTTACAGTGATC
>NZ_MIBT01000029.1:0-25813 GCF_001829605.1 Sulfuricurvum sp. RIFCSPLOWO2_12_FULL_43_24
AGGACGTTGTTCATGTACCAATCGCGTACTTTACCCAGCAGGGAAGGGTTTTCATTTTTCATAAATTCCAAAATGACGACAAGTCCCCCCGGTTTAAGGACACGATTAAATTCACGGAGTCCCTCTTGACGTTCAACAACGTTACGAATGCCGTATGAGATACTGATGATGTCGGCCGAGCTGTCCGATTTTGGAAGCTCGGTTGCAGGGGCAATATGAAACGACATATCCGGAAACTTTTCGCGCCCTACTCCAACCATCCCCTCACTCGGGTCAATCCCGACAATCCGATCAACGATCAATCCCGCTTTATCGGCACGGCGTTTCCAGTATCCCATCATATCACCCGTACCGCACGCGACATCAACGATAGAATCAATCGTTTTTGATGGGCAGTAACCAAACGCTAAATCGCATGCTCTGCGGCGCCAGAAGGTATCGATACCCATACTGAGGACTCGATTAGCACGATCATACGTCGGAGCTATATCGTTGAACATCGATACGATTTTCTCTTGTTTGTCCACTTTGTTCCTTTATACGCCGACGGAACTCGTCCCGCTCGGCTACGCTAACGCTGAGTTTTCTTCGGCAGAAAGCCCACGCACGCTTGCGTGCTAAATTATTGTTTATTCTTCATCCAAAGGATAATATTATCGGTGATTTTAGCGTTCATTACCTCAAAATCCTCTTGAATTACGCCAAGAGTTTGTGATCCGCCCCCAATTTTGGGTGCAATGTAACTGAGATACCAATTTGCAACCTCAGATGTGGCTTCCATCATTCCCATGCCCCCCTCTATCATCACCAATCGGTATTTATTTATTTTTTCCAATGAAGCTTCAACAAATACCTGACGGTTTGGGATATTAAAGAGAGGGATTGTACGATCAAATTCATTGTTGTGTGAATAGATTAAGACATCAGGGGCTTTCCCCTCTACCAGCCGTGCATCGAGCGTCGGACGATCACTGCGTACCGTATTACCGCCGATTACAATCAAGTCGCACCGGTCGCGTAGAGCGTGCATATGCTCACGTGAACTTTTTGAACTGATTGTGCCGTTATCAATCGTCCCATCAAGCCGCTGTGCCCATTTAAAAAATACAAAAGGGTTACTCTGCCACCGGATAAACGGTTCTAATAGTTTTTGCCCCTCATCTTCCAGTACGCCAAAAATACACTCGACACCCGAATCGCTCAAAATCTCTGCACCGCCTGCTGCTGAGGGATTGGGATCACGGACACTGATATAAAGTCTCTTAATGCCCAAATCACGGATCAACAAGGCGCATGAGGGGGTTTTACCGATATGAGAACACGGTTCCAGCGTTACTGCCATCGAGACAGAGTTAAAAATTCCATTATGGTGGGTACGAAGATACTCATGAATGTGGTGAGCGTCATCGCTATCCGCTATTGAAGTGTCACCGGAAAGGGCTGTATAAGCATCACGCAGTGCATACACTTCGGCATGAGGACCGCCCGCAATTATATGAGCACCGATGGATAAGATTGAACTATTTTCTAAAATACACGCTGCACCGACGGCAGGATTAGGAAAAGTGAGAAGTTGATAGTCCCACGCCGCGTTAAGCGCGAGTTTCATAGCATGAAGCGCAGTGGTGGTTTTCATTACCACTCGAAGTAAGTTTTAGCCTTGCTGATCGAGCGGAAAGGGATTCTTTGCTCACCGTTTTCTGCTGTTTTGAGAATAATTTCGTCGTTTTCGACACCGATCATTTCACCCTCAAACTTCTCTTTAGTGATGGTGCTCAAAGCAACTTTTTCACCCACGGACTGGATAAAGTGCTCTAAGCTTTTGAGTTTACGTTCAATCCCCGGACTGCTCACTTCCAGACGGTATTCACCGCTTACCGGAGAGGTTACATCCAACAAAGGATTAATGAGATGAGTGAGTTCTGCACATTGGTTGAGTGTCACTCCGCCCGGAGCGGTGACGCTCACACGAAAAATCGTATTCTCATTTTCATTGAAAACGGCGGTATCGTACAACGATAAGCCGATCGATTCAACCATTTTTTTGATGTCGCTCTCAAGACTCATCTTTTTTCTCCTTGGCGATTTGGGCGAATAATGCCTCGATATTTTGGCTTCGTTTGAGGGTATCGTCAAATACGAAGGTCATACGAGGCGAACGGAACCACCCTTGATCTTTCATACAATGCTCTTCGATAATCGGGCGGGCTTTTTCAAGCAGTTTTAAAAATACTGCTTGCTCTTGCGGCGTATAGTGGTGAGGGTCAAGATACACTTTGGCATCACTGCGTCCGCGTGAACAATGGACATCGATAACATCCACTTCACGTACACGTGCATCGGAGAGTTGGCTGATCGCTTCGGGTATCAACTCTTTGAGAATGGATTCCGTTCGCTTGATTTTGATTTGTGCCGGTGTCACAGGGATACTTTTGTCTCGATTTTTTTGAAGGTTTCGATAACGTCACCCACTTTGACATCGGTGTAACCATTGAGGACAACACCACAATCAAATCCTTTACCAACCTCTTTGACATCGTCTTTGAAACGTCTAAGAGAGGTGAGATCACCCTCATGGATAACAACACCCTCACGGATAACGCGAACCATTCCGCCGCGTACGAGTTTACCGTCAACAACCACACAACCTGCGATGGTTCCTGCACCTTTAGGCATTGGGAACGTATCACGAACTTCGGCTTGTCCGGTATTCTCTTCACGGAATTGCGGTGCCATCATACCGCCGAGCAACAATTTAACATCATCGATAAGCTGATAAATGATAGAGTAGGTTTTGATCTCTACACCCATTTGTTTTGCCATAGCATTGACATTACCCGTAGGACGAACGTTGAATCCGAGTAGGGCACAGTTTTCACTGTTGTTTACCAAGGCGATGTCATTTTCGGTAATTCCGCCGACACCGCTGGAGATAACTTCAACTTTGACCTCTTCATTACGCAACTCTGCAAGAGCCGATTTAATCGCCTCAAGAGAACCGTGAACGTCGGTTTTAAGAACGACTTTAAGGGCTTTAATACGACCCTCAGCGATCAACGAGGTCAAATCATCAAACGACGCTTTGGTGCTCAATGAAAGTTCACGGTGACGATCATACTCAGCACGTTTCTGTGCTACTTCACGCGCTTCACGATCACTCTCCATCACCATCATCACTTCACCCGATGGCGGTACGTCACTAAGTCCTACAACAACGGCGGTTTGACTCGGTCCGATTTGCTGAAGTTGTGCTTTACGATCACTAATGAGTGCACGAACGCGTCCATAAGCACCGCCACACACGATGTTATCGCCGACACGGAGTGTTCCGTTTTGAACGATGACGGTAGCAACCGGTCCACGCCCTTTTTCCAACGTAGACTCAACGACGACCGCTTTTGCCATAACATCAGGGTTTGCTTTGAGTTCCATTACTTCAGATTGGAGCAAGATCGCCTCTAAAAGCTCATCAATGCCCGTCATCGCTTTGGCTGAAACGCCGACGAATTCAACATCTCCGCCCCACTCCGTAGGGTTAAGTCCGAGTTCCGCCATTTGTGCTTTAACCATATCCGGATTTGCACCCGGTTTGTCCATTTTGTTCACCGCAACGATGACCGGAACTTTTGCATCTTTTGCATGTTGAACCGATTCACGGGTTTGTGGTTTAACACCATCATCCGCTGCGACAACAATAACAATAATATCGGTAAGTTGTGCACCGCGTGAACGCATCGCACTAAACGCTTCGTGTCCCGGAGTATCCAAGAACGTGATCAATTTACCTTTTTGCTCTACCGAGTATGCACCGATGTGCTGAGTGATTCCACCCGCTTCGCCGTGTGCTACTTTGGCATTACGGATCGCATCAAGGAGAGATGTTTTACCATGGTCAACGTGCCCCATAATCGTGATAACCGGAGGACGCTCAACGGAACCTTCACTGTCTTCGTGCTCTTCATCGTACGCCGTCTCAAGATTAAACGCATCTTTTGGATCGATAGTCGTTACTTCGACACCGAACTCACTCGCCAAGATTTCGATCTCGTCTTTTCCGAGGAAGTCGTTTTTAGTAACCATCATCCCGAGGTCAAATAAGACTTTAATGACCGCAGAGATACTTTGCCCTACTTTTTCAGCAAATTCATAAACACGGACATCTTCTGCGATTTCAACGTGAGTAATGACTTCGTCTTCTTTTGCATCTTTTGTATAACGCTTACGTGCTTCACGAGAAACTTGACGCGGTTTATTACGATTAGAACCTTGTTTTTTCCCCGCGTTACGTCCGATTGGTTTTTTCTCTTTCGGTTTTTGCTCTTCTTCCGGTGGTAAATTAGCCCCCAAATCGTTGAAATCCATCAATACAACTTGATCTTGCTCATAATCCATCGATACATCAGAAATTCCGCCGCCGAAGATATCAAGGCGAACCCCTTGATCTTTTTTCTGAACCGGGAAATTATTGCTTTGGACCTTTTTCGCACGCTTAGCTTCCAACTCTCGTTGCGCTTGCTCACTCAATTTTCCATAACTGGAAACATTAACATTTTCATGACGAACCGGAGCGACGAATTCCTCTTCTTGAGGACGTTTTTTCTTAACGATTTTCAGGCCTGAGCGCTTAGGGACTTCTTGTTCCACAACAGCTTCTTCTGCATTTACTTCTTTTACTTCTGCTACAGCAGGTACTGCTTGGATGCTCTCTTCAACAACTGTCGTTACGGTTGGAACTTCTTCTGAAGATGAAGTTTTAGGGGAAGGCTTGGGCGTTGAGGCTTCATTCGACGCCCCGCTCATGATATAGTTCATGATTTGCTCAGCTTCTTCGATCGAAACCGAACTTGAGGCAGTTTTTACATTGAGCCCCATTGCGGCTGCTTTATCCACTACCTCTTTTGAATTGATACCAAGCTCTTTGGCAATTTCATGAACTCTAACTTTATCCATCATTAACGATGATCTCCTTTAACCGATTCATTAGCTCTACTGTTGCGCCGCTTTTACATTGACGGGACAACTGACCCGGAGTTTTCTTATGCTCGATGCAAGACCTGCACATATAAAAACTTCTTCCTTCATTAGCATAAGGTTGCAGTAACCCATTCCGACACTGAAGGCGTAAAAGTGCAAATTGAGCGAAGCGCTCACGACAAACTACGCACATGCGTATAGGCTGATGTAACTTTTGCGCCATTATATCCAATACTTTCTTAGTTATCGTTCCACAACTAAACCGTCATTATCAAAGCCTAAGATTTTGATCTCAAAATCGGTAAATTCCGCTTTAAATTTATCCGCTAACATTTGAGCATCTTGATCGTAAACCATGTTAAAAAAGGTCGATCCACTCCCTGAGAGCGTCGACATCAACGCACCGTTGTCGTATGCCATTTTTTGAACAGCAAAGAGTTCCGGCAACATTTTCATCCGTACTTTTTGGTGAAACCGATCTTGGGTAGCAAGACGAAGCATTTCCCAATCTTCGTTAAAAAAAGCCCCTACGGTTACGGCTGTGTGGGAGAGATTATATACCGCATTCTCTTTACTGTACGATTTAGGCAAGGTGGTACGTGATTTAGCCGTTGAGATCGGTTTGTTCGGAATGACGACAACCGCTTTCAGATAATCGGGGAGGTGTTTTTGTTGAGAAAAAACTTTTTGTTTTTCCACCATTGCCGCATTAAATCCCCCCATAACTGCCGGAGTGATGTTATCGGGATGGCTTTCATACACGAGAGCATGATTGAGGATACGGCGTTTGGATACTTTAACTCCTGCGGCTTCATGCGCACAACTGATCGCACTCACGATGACAGCCGAAGAGCTACCCAAACCTCGAGACATCGGGATTTGGTTGTAAAAGGTAAATTTGAAGTTTTGTCGCTTCTGGGTCAAACGGCGGTAATGCTCATTAAATATACTGACAAAAAGGTTGTTCCCTTTAAGTCTTGGGTTGTTTTCCCCTTCCCCTTTGATGGAGACGGCAAAAAAACGTGACGGCACCAATTCGACTTGGTTACGCAAATCAACGGCAAGCCCTAATGAATCAAATCCGGGTCCTAAATTCGCACTCGTTGCAGGTACACTAACGAACAAATAATTTCCTTATCCTACGGCATCAATCCCATAATAGGGGAGATTGTCCGAATCAAATTTTTCTAAATCGATATTTTTGGGAAGTTCAAATGCGATAATCTCGGGCGAGGCTATCGGTTCTAACTCAATGGTTGTCCTATTTTTAACAAAATAGAGCTTTCCGTACGCTTTGATGGGGCTATTTTTGTTGAAAAAGAAGGCATCCGTAGCTAAAAGTGGGATTTTTTTCGTAATACTCAGAGTTTTTAGAAAAAGGTAGGTCACCTTGATCCCCATAAAACTTCCGGGACCTTTGGCATAAATAAAATGTGAAAAAGTATACTTCTCCAACAACGAATCAAAAATCTCCGCCAGCACATCCGAGCTCATCCCATCACTGCGGATCTCTTCGACTAGCTCTCCCTCTTTGTAGACGCCTACGAGAACAGGAGAACCTAGTGCGATAACGAGTGCATCATGCATACGCTTTTGCCAGCTCTTTTGACTCAGCGTATGCAAGTTCGACGATTTCATAATTTGCCGGATCTTTGAGAAGCTCAAGCGTCAATTTATGGTTCAGATCGTGACTTCCGGCAAAGGCTTCGTAGTTACCGATAAAATTCATACCGATCAGTGACATATCCCCGATCGCATCGAGGATTTTATGACGAACAAACTCATCTCCGAATCGAAGTCCCTCAGGATTGAGCACTTTTTTGTCATCCAAAACGACCGCATTTTCCAAACTCCCGCCCAAGGCGAGCCCTTTGGAACGTAGATACTGTACTTCGTGAACAAACCCAAACGTACGCGCACGGGCAATCTCTTTTTTATAGTTCTCTTTGGTAAACGCTAATACATAACTTTGCTTGTCAATCACGGGGTGAGAAAATTTGATCGTGAAATCATAATTCATGTCATTGGAGGGGATTAATTTAACGTATTTATCACCCTCTTGTACAATCACCTCTTTTTTAATCCGCATGATTTTTTTCGGAATATCTTGAGCGATAATCCCGGCTTCTTCGAGAAGCATACAAAAACTCATAGACGAGCCATCCATAACAGGGACTTCATCGGCATCGACAATGACACGGAGGTTATCGATACCATAGGCATAGATCGCTGAGAGCATATGCTCGATCGTCGAGATGGTAACACCCTCTCGTCCGATAACGGTTGCCATTTTGGTATCGACAACATTTGCGGGAAGCAAAGGGATAGATACCCCTGCATCACTGCGGTAAAAAACAATACCGCTGTTTGCCCCTAAAGGTTCGAGCCGTAATTTAACGGGTGAGCCTCGGTGCAAACCAATCCCTACAAGTTCAACACTTTTGCCAATCGTTGTTTGCATCATCTCTTTAATTCCTTACCTTATCCTATCTGAACACTAAAATGAGTAAAGCCCATTTTAGTGGCAAGGACAAGCCTGTCCTTTGCAATCCCCTAAAGCTTTACGCAAAAGTGCGTAAGACTCAAATATCTAAAAGTTATTATATCGGTTTTAGCGTTGATTAATTGTGAATTTAGCGCTTTCTATGACACTGGTAATATTGTCATAAATCCATTTGGTATCCATCCACTCTTCCGGTCTCACTTCAATCCCTTGGACCAAAATTCCAAAATGAAGGTGATCTCCCATCGCATATCCGCTGAGTCCTGTTTTAGCGATTTCTTGACCCAATGCAGCAACATCACCCTCTTGAACATGGACATCTGAACAATGCCCGTACAAGGTATAAAGGCCAAAGCCATGATCGACAATCGGCAAGTTTCCATAAATCCCGTTCGGCTGAGAGAACACAACATTTCCTCCATTGGAGGTGCGAATCGCCCCCATAGCAACGCTCGCCAAATCAAGCCCCATATGGTATGCTTGGCTTACGTTCTCTTGTCCTTTATAACTGTAAATGCGGTGATCTCCGAAGTCTGCCACTTTTTGACCGTTCACTAACGGGTAAAAAGGCTCAGGGCTAAAATCGACAATCATGTTTTTGGATACTTTTGAAGTCACTTCATGGATAATTTTTTCATTATCGGCACGTACTTTTTCGTTAATGATGCGAAATTGGTCTAACCGATCATCCACTCCGGCAGTTTGTTCATATTCATTCGCGAGTTCGGCAATTTTACCGTCCAAAAATGCATCACTGAGTTCAATATTCGAAACACGATAAACATGATCTTTCAAACGAAGCGGTACCGCGCTTTTAGTCTCATTGCCCGCATGATCAAGTGCGACCACGGTTGCACTAAATGTTTGCTCCTGTACCGGCCATGCTACCAAAGAAGCGTAATATCCCTCTTTCATAAACGGTTGTGCGATAAAAGTTTTCCCAAAATTCGTCTCAATTCTCAAACTTTTCATGTGAGGATCTTCCGCTTTAAAAATTACAATTGCCGATCCCCCTTTTTGAATTTTATAGGAGTTGGCAATAATTGCCAAAACCGGTCGACGCTGATCAATAACAAGGGTGATCTCTTCTTTATAGGTATTTCCCATAAACAGACCCCACAAACTGTTGTCGGTTGCTTCGATTTTAAGTGTTACCGAAGCGGCTTCTACCCGGCGAACTCCTTTTGGAGGGAGGATATCAAACGATGTTTTATTCACTTTTGAAGGGGTGTTTTCATCCACTATCACCCATTCATCATGGGGTGTTGCAATGGTCGCTTTGTAAGATTTTAGACCGCTCGCATCTTCAACATTGACATGAATAGGATCTTTAAAATTCCAGTATCCTTCATGTGAAAGCGTTACTTTTGGATCTTCTCTCTCAAAAATAGGCGAAAATCCCATAAATCCAAGCGCACCTAAAACTAAAACTACTAATACCCATCCAATTATTCCCGAACCGTTTCGGCCTCTTCTCACACCAACTCCTTTGTTATCATCATTATCATCTCTTTTGCTAACTCATGATAATTTTCTTGTTTTAAATCCATTCCGGCACGCCGTACATGTCCACCCCCGCCGAATGCAGCCACGATTTTTGCGGCATTGACTACCCCATCGGTACGCAAGGAGATCTTTGCTCCGCCATGAGGGTGTTCTAGGACCATCACAGCCGCTTGAACGCTTCGCATCCCGAGTGCTTCGTCCAATACTTTTTTGCATTCAGCCACAGTAGCACCTGTCTCTTCCAATAGCGACAAGGGAACTTCCAATAAGGCCAATCGTCCATCCGCTAAAAGCTTCATTTGTTTAAGGAGAATTCCCCGAATCCGAAGCGATGCGAGTGAATGGCGACGATACAGCCACTCAACACACACGGTATGATCAGCGCCCAGTTCTATCAGGGAGTGAGCCATCTTAAAAGTTTTGACATTGCATGCAGGCGCACTAAAACATTGAGAATCATCAATCAGTCCCGCATAAAGCGCCGTCGCCATTTTACCATTGATTTTTATATCGTTAGCAACAAAATAATCATAAACGACTTCCGTCGTGCTGATTGCCAACGTATCAATAATATTATGCGTCCCATAAAAGTTGTTGCTGATGTGATGATCAATATTTATTAAAGGGAGCTCTTTTTCAATCCCAAGCCGCCCATAACTCCCACAGTCAAAACTGATCATACACTCAGCATTCTCCGGAAAACGATCGGTAATTTTGTCAAACCACGGGAGAAACGCTAGATTTGGGTTTACTTCTGTCGAGATGCAAAAAAGGGTTATTTTTTTTTGACTGCGAAGCAAATAAGAATAAAAGGCACATGCTGCACCGAGTGAATCGGCATCAGGATTTTTGTGAGTGACTAAAACAATATGTTGGGAAGAATCAATCAGATTTGACGGCATCGATACTCAATACTAGCCTAATTTTAGGCGAAATATCCCGATTATACCACTTATTCTCGGGGTTGGAGGAGAAGGGATGATTAAATTTTAATCATTATGGATTATACCATCACCGTCTCACTCTTAAAATAGGTAATTTGATTACGTCCGTTAGCTTTTGATCGATACATGGCAGCATCGGCATGGCGAACCAGCATCTCGACCTCTTCGCCATGATCAGGATACAAAGAGGCTCCGATACTCGCCCCTATTGTAATCAAATGTCCATTGACTACAAAAGGTTCTTCTAACGCTTTTAAGATACGATCAAAAAGCTGCTGAGCATCTGAAATCATATCAATATCGCTAAACACAACCACAAATTCATCTCCGCCGATCCGAGCAATCGCATCACTTTGACGAAGCTGTTTTTCAAGCCGATCCGCCACTTGTTTCAAAATATTATCCCCAATTTCATGTCCATAAACATCATTGACCTGCTTAAATCCGTCCAAATCCAAAAAGGAGATGACCGCTTTTGAATTTTTTCGTTTTGAAAACGATAATATTTGCTCTGCCAACGTCATAAAGAGGTAACGATTCGGAAGGTTGGTCAATGGATCGTAGTTTGCCATGTGGTGAAGTTGCTCTTGGCGTTTAAGATGTTCGGTGATATCGCTGAAAATCCCGATATAATTTTCCACTTCACCTTTCTCATCTCTCACTGCATCAATACGCAAAAATTCAGCGTACCGTTCACCATTTTTTTTACGGTTCCAGATTTCACCACGCCATGAGCCAAGAGTATTTATCGCTTCATTGAGTTTTTCATAAAATAGATTCTCATGCATTCCTGAGCGTAATATGATCGGTTTGTTTCCGATAACTTCTTCCGGTGCATAGCCGGTCAATTCACAAAAGGCCTCATTGACATCAATAATAATTTTTTGAGGGTTTGTAATAATAATCCCCTCTCTGGAGTTGTGAAAAACATTTGCGGCACGGCGAAGATATTTTTCATTTTCTTTAACAATCACGATTTGATTTTCCAGTGATTCTGAATTGGATCGTAATGTATTCGTCAAACGCCGCATTTTGGTTGTTAGAAAAATCAACAGGGCAATAACACCACTTAGCATAAAAATAATATAAAGTGCGTACCTTTGCGCAACATCCTGAAGTGAAAAGGGTGGAACGGTATCATAGGGTTTAATGCGCAAACCCTGCATCAAAGATCGGATTCCTTCGTACGATAAGGGAATATTCCATCCGTAATATCCGGCCGTTTTGGTAATCTCAGAGCCATAAGGTAAATTTAACAGGGCAACACCGACCTGATTTGCCAATACACGATCGGTATGTTTGGATGAAGCAAACGGCCATTCCGGATAAAGGGTAGTTGAAAGGGCCTGAGGAAAATTTTCTACCGGATGGATGATTTTAAACTCATCAAGATTGATTTTTCCCTCTTTTGCCATTTTTTCCAATACACCTGTACGAATAAATCCGGCATCCACGGAAGCGTTTTGGACGAGATAGACAACTTTATCGTGAGGCATATCGGTATAGCGTATTTTGGATTCTTTGGTGATATCAATACCATTTTCTTGCAGTAAAATCCTCTGGGCCAAGTAGCCCCCAAGAGAGAGTTCATCGACCGCAGCAATCTCTTTTCCTCTCAAATCACTCAATTTTTCAAGATCATGCCGTTCATGCCGTGCAATAATCACCCCTCCAAACTCCGTAAGCTCTTTTCCGCTGACATTTGCACGAATCAAAGTTGCCATACGGCTTGCATCAAATTTTGCTGAAAGATAAATATAGTGTTCAGGATTGCTAAACATAAAATCGAGTTCATCCAACGAAGCCGCTTCATTGAACTCAGCGTAGCCAAGAGGACGTATAATAAAACGATGGGTGGATATTTTACTGTTGAGATAAGTGGCTAAAGGCTGCCATTCATTGAGCGTATCGGTTTTTGAACGAAAAGCCAATACACCGATTACTGCCTCTTTTTTTCCTGCTTCAGATACAGATGCGCCAAAGGACAAAGAAAAAAAAGCTACCAACAACAGTAGCAACACATATCGGAATGTCATTTTCTACCTTTATTTTTCGACTGCATCGGGACTTCTCAAAACATTAAAATAGGAGATTTTATTTCTCCCGGTCTCTTTGGAGTGATACATTGCGATGTCGGCATCACGAATCAGAAGCTCAATATCCTCCTTATCATCGGGGAAAATTGCCACCCCGATACTTGCACCGATCGAAAGGGAGAATCCATTCACCACATACGGCTCTTTGATTGCAAAGAGAATACGTTCCAAAAGAGCTCTAGACTCGGAAATCGCATTGATATCACTTAGGAGTAAAACGAATTCATCTCCTCCAAGCCGAGCAATAATATCACCTTGCCGCATCTGTTTTTCCAAACGTCTGGAGACATGTTTGAGGATACTATCTCCTATCGTATGTCCGTATTGGTCATTGATTTGTTTAAATCCGTCAAGATCCAAAAAGGCGACAATCGCTTTTGTATTACGACGTTTTGACTGTGCAAGAATTTGTCCGGCAACATTCTGGAATAAGCTGCGGTTGGGAAGATTGGTCAGCGCATCGTAGTTCGCCTGATGTTCAAGATCTTCTATCTCTTTTTTATTTTCAGTGATATCGCTGACGATAATTACAAAGCCTTCAATCACCCCTTCTTGACTGTGTACTGAGTCGATTCGAAGGAATTTGGCATATTCCTCGCCGCTTTTTTTCTTATCCCAAACCTCTCCGCGCCAAGTACCGTTTATCTCAAGAGATTCATTCATTTTCGCATAAAACGATATCGCATGCCGATTGGAATAGAGAATTACCGGTTTTGTACCGATAAGCTTTTCGTGGGTATATCCGCTCATATCACAGTAGGCTTCATTCACATCAAGAATAACCATGTGCGGATCGGTAATGATAATCCCTTCGTGGGAGTTATGGAAAACACTGGCAATCTGTCGAAGATATTTTTCGGTATTTTGAGAGATTTCAATCTGTTTTTGAAGGGCTTCAGATTCATTTTTTAAACGTTGATTGAGAGTACGAATATAAAAAAGCATCCAAGCGAAAACGGAGGCACTCACAATATACATAATGTATATCAGCGAACCGCTCTCTACCTCAGGGGTTGAGGCAGATACCTGTAAGCTATAAAATGATAAAAAAATTACTAAACGATATATCATTTCATTTTTCTTTCACGAATCATATATCTTACAGTATAAAAGATGTAATTTAAAATACACCTTTAAAATCACAAAAATACCGTTATTTCCCTCTTTTATTCTACCGTGGAGTGTAAAACCGCTTCAAAGTCTTTCTGAGCCTGCATTAATACCGCTTTGCCATCAGGATCACTGACCCGTGCACTGCTCATCCAGTTATAGACACCCGGGAATCCCATCACGATTTCATTGGTATCTTTTTTCTTGTACACCATCAAGGTACACGGCGCGAATGCCGCAGCTTCAGGACGTGTTTTCGCTACCGTATAGATAACTTTTAATTTGCAAATCGAGTAGGTATCGTAAAAATCAAACGGACTTTTTTCACCGAGGGCAAAATTATAATCGGTAAAATTGGACATTACAAATCCGGCCGGCTTCAAACCGTCTTCGATCATCATCTCGGTCTCTTCTTTATCACTTGCCCAACTCTCTTTGCTGCTTGCTTTAACATATCGGCTTAAAAGTTTCCCTTCTGAGGGGAGCGATGTTTCACTCATGGATACTTTCGCATTCGGTAACGCTTTTTTCAGTGTTGCCAATGCCTCTTTTTCGATCAATGCAAATTCTTTGGCTTTAAATCCTCCGATTTTTGCCATTGCTGAAGCAGTTAGGATAGAAACATGGAGTTCTTTCTCCCCGGCACGTTGATAAATTCCAAATCCCATCGGGACAAAAATCCCCGCATCGGGATGGGCTTTTACCAAAGACTCTGAAAGCGTTTTATGGTACGCGGTCAAAAGATTAAACTGCGTAAAATCACTTTGTCCAAACTGGATTTTAAACGGCCCGTTCATTTCGCTGTTGGCTGAAATGACAAAACCGTTGGCTTCAAGTGCTTTTTCAACGACTCCGGCATTTAACTTGCCCTCCGCATTTGGAACACTGAACAAGTGTAAATCACCGCCAAAAAGGGACAAAAATCCCGCCAAGATAGTTATGAGTAGAATTTTCATGGTTAACTCCTAAGGTTGAATATAAAATGCGCCCTCAGTGGCGCGCTCGATCACTTCAGCGATCCCGGCACTGACGATCTCGACATCAGGGATTAACTGATCAGGCGAAATCTTTTTTGTCTCCATCGTGTTACCGCAGGCGACGAATTCGACACCGTATTGCTGCAATGCCCGTACACGCAGGGCAATCTCTTTTTCACTTTTGAGCAGAGTGCGGATACCGTGATAATAGGCGACGATACGCAGATGGATCTTTTCGGGTCCGTAAAATTTCAGGACATTGTTCGCCGTACTGAGACCGTGATGGATTGATTCATCATCTCCCAAACTGATCCCCATTACCACTTCACGCGGTTTTTCGATCGAGGGTTCGGGTTGTGCAAAACGGACATCTCCAAAAGCAAGCGTCGAGAGCAAACTCCCTAAAAACACTAATCGTTTCATCATTACTCCCATTCTAATACCCGATAGGATGCTTCAACATTATGACGATGAGTCCCTTCATACAGTTTGTATTTTTTATACTTATCCATACTCACTTTTTTAATCGTCTCATCAATGCTGAGCCCCTCAGCAATCGCTGCGCGGATTTCGGTACGCATCTGCGTGAAATAGTCCCGTGTCATTTTCACCGCCTCTTTGTCGGTACGCTCTCCGTGTCCGCCGACAACATGTCTAGCACCCAATTTGTCCAAATCATCCAATGCCGCTATCCAGCCATTGATATCTCCGCCTCGTACAGATGGGAGTCGGTCATTAAAGACCAGATCAGCAGCAATCAGAACCTTTGATTTTGGAAGATATACCACCAAATCTTTAGCCGTATGGGCTTTGTGTTTCGCAAATTTGAGTTCTAACCTTTGATTCCCGATGGTAAGATTGGTATCGCTGCTGATCATCTCACTCGGTAAAGTCGGTTTGGTTTTGGCGTATGCCTCTGGAGAGATATAGGTTTGCATTCGGGTTGGGATGCTCATATCGGCATTCACCTTGAAATCATCCGAACTCAAAACTCTAACTCCGCTATCGGTAAAGAAATTGTTTCCAAGCCAATGGTCATCATGAATATGGGTATTGATCACGAGTTTAACGGGGAGGGATTTAATTTTTTGCATCGCTTTGTAAGCCGAGCGGGCATACGCATATGAGGGACCGGTGTCAACGACGACATACCCCTCACCTGCATCGATATAACAGCTGTTGACGATGTTGCCGTTGTTGGTTTTATCCATGATCTCGGGCTTCCCGAAAAAACAGGTGACATCCGAGGTGATCCGCACCGGTTTGAGAGCGTAATCGTACGCGCTCAAACTTGTGACGGCTAAAAATAGAGTTCCCAACAACGTTTTCATCACTCAGCCTTTAGAAGAGGTAGTTAATTTCGAAACGGTATTCGTTGTATGAATTGTAATCTGTTGTAGCACCAACCGCCGGATCCGCATCGATGGTTGCAAAACGGAATTTAAACTCAGTGTTCGGTACTTCTTTGAATGTTTTCCACATATCGACATGGAAAATATCACGATCGGTAAATCCGGTGATAGCCGCTTTAGCATCGTCAAAATTCATATTTTCATAATCGGCTGCTACTTTAAATCCTGAAACCATTCCCGCTTTTCCGAAATCATAGACCGCTTTCACTGCCCAGTTTTTCGTATTGGCGATCCAGTCAACTTGTGCCATTGATCGAGTATACCCACCCGTAGGGAATCCGCGCCACATTGCAATAATATCGGCATCATCGGAGATTTTAGAGTATCCCGCTGAGAGTTCCAACGGACCGCTAGCCGCTACCAAACGTGCCATAATAATGCTACCATCCGCACTGTTTGGATCTGTATATCCATTAGCCGCACCTGTATAAGTTGTATTACCTTTAAATGTTCCACTTAAAGCTGCACCACCAATAGCACCGGCACCGTCATCCATTTGACGCAGGTAACGGATACCCGGAGTCAACGTCCATGCGTCGTTTAGTTTGATTTTATAGTTTGCTTCCGCAATAACGGTATTGAGGAAACCTTCCAAACCAACATATTCCGCATTCAGTTTTAAATTAGGGATTGATGTATTTTGTGCTGTTACTAATACCATTTCAGGATTGACATCTTCACCCGCACCACTAATTAAAGTAGGTGTTAATCCTTTATGTACCCCTGAATCATCATTTTCATTATATTTTTCAAACGCGATTACACTATGAAAACTTTGATGATCTCGTAGTTTTTGAGACATGATATAAGCTGCACGAACGGATGTGTCAGGAATATCTTTATTTTCAATCACTGCTGCTTCAAAAGTGTTTGGAATCATTTTAGTATCATTCGTTGCGAGCATAATACTATCAATACCTTGACGACCGATTTTAACATTACTTTTGCCATTTTTGTATTCCAAATAAGCTTCGGCAAAATTACCCATTGCCCCTTCGGTTCCATCCGCACGAGTATGGTAGGTATCTTTACCCGCTTTACCATAGTTGGTCACTGCACTCCCCAATGTATTATCCGGGTGCATAGGAACCGTGCCATAAAATCCTACTGTCGCACCTACACCTTTGTAAAAACCAGTTTTGTAAACCAAGCTACCGCCAAGACCCCACATATTGTTATCTTGCACTGCTGCATTTTCATTGTCCCAATCCCACCAAAACATATTAGAACGAAGACGTCCATAAACATCACCCTCGGTAAACATTTCACCAATCGAGTTTACTGCACCCGGTGCTTTGGTGTATTCAACTTGATAGTTCCCTTTAACCGTACGATCTTCAGATTTAAGCGCATACGCCGACGTTGCCAATAAACAAGTAGCTGCTGCTACCATACTAAGTTTTACTAATTTCATTCCTAACTCCTATTGTGATTTGAACGCCAAAGGAATAAAATCCCTTTGGCTACGCTGGCCGCTATGGCACTAAAGCTTGCCCCATACGGGGCAGAATTTAGTACTAACAGCTTCTGGAACCTTTTTTCGGACATCCGCAGTCATAATCCATCAGTTTGACATTGCTGTTACCGCTGATGTTGACATTTTTCTGACGGCGGATATAGGCCGCTGTCACATCGTAAACCGGTTTAGTCAACGAATCTTTGAGGTTTGAACCTGCATTTTGCAGGTTGCCTCCCCATGAAGAGACTTTGTACACTTTCGTATCATTGAGAGGTTTGCCACCTACCATGATGTTCGTGATACGTTTACCGCTCACAGCACCCACGCGAATCTCATAGGTCACTCCACCCAAGCGGCTCATATCGCCTCCTTGTTGATAAAGCGGATTGGCGTTAAAGACGTTATCCGCAATGTCTTCGAGAAGAGTGCGAATATGCAAGCCGGTCAACTCAAACGTATAGACGTTCGGATAGGTGATTGCAGTCATATCGTAGACATCATCCATCGTGATCTTGTCACCGCCGAGAACCGTTGTCCCCCATCGGTATCCCGGAGTAAACGAGATATCCGAATCCATCGCGTCGATAATCGAATCGTTGATCAACTGATCGAACGTCGAATGGAAGGTATCGCGCTTAAACAAGGTCGATTTGGTAATCCCCAACACTTCGGAGAGTTCGGAATCATACGGTGAATAAAGTTCTTTAACCAACGCTTCACCCTCAGGATCGGCAGGGATCAAATTCGACGCAACCGGAATCAGTTTATACTCATACCCTTTGACCTTATGGTTTTGGATATCGAGATCGAGACGTCCGACGTATTTACCGTGGCTTCCGGCGATTACGATAACCGTACCGTTGATTACCGTAGGACGCGGAGATGGATCATGCGTGTGTCCGCTAAGGATGAAATCGATCCCTTTGACCTGACGGGCAACCTCTTGGTCAACGCTGAAACCATCATGCGAGAGAACCACGACACAGTCCACTTTTTCCTCTTTACGAAGTTTATCGACGTACGTTTGGAGGGTATCTAAACGTAAACCAAAACTCCACCCCTGGGTAAACTCTTTTGGGTTTGCCGTAGAGGTAAACGGAAACGACTGACCGATAATACCGATCTTCGCACCGCCGCGCTCCATAATGGTGTAAGGTTCAAAAATCAGTTCCTCAAAATCATCGGCAAACGAATCGTCACCGACGACGTTTTGAGAAACAAATTTTGCGTTGAGCATCTCGATCAGCTCTTTTACCCGTTTTTTACCGTACGTAAATTCCCAGTGACCGACCATGACGTCTACACCCAAATAGTTTTGCGCTTTGACGATCGCTTCACCGCCGGTTTTAAGGGCAACGCCCGTCCCTTGCCATGTATCCCCAGAATCGAGAAGCATAACATTATCCGCACCGCGCTCTTTTTTGATATGGTTGATGAGGGTTTTCATGTGCGAAATTCCCCCCATTTTCCCAAACTTGTTAGCTAACGCATCAAAGTTCATAAAGGTATCGAAATAGGCATCGAGGGTTTTACCCTGCATCCCATAGTGTTTCAAAAATGATTCACCGCACAAAAATCCCGGAGTTCCGGTCAAATTAGGAGCAGAGATCAATGTCGAAGGCTCTCTCCAATAGAGAGGTTTAATGTGGGCGTGCATATCACAGATATGTAAAATCGTCACATTTCCCTTTGCATTGAACCCATAAATATCTTTGAGGCTTACCTCATCGGCACGTTTCGGACCTCCCGCAGCTGAAGCAGCCGCAGGCAATCCGATCCCTAACGCCGCAGCGATATGGAAAAAATCTCTTCTTGATAAATCCATCGTTTAATCCTTAACGTTTTACGCTTGGAATAGCGATAGTATTCCCTTTGCTTTTGTTGGTGACGTACACTTCCAATCCAACCATCTCTTTCGAACCGAGTGGAAGTTCAGCTAAAAGGGCATTTTTCATACATTGCTGCATCCGTTTGTCGAGCGTCACCATTTGACTTTGGGTCATGCGGTATGCCGGCCAAGTACTTGCAGCTGCCGTCTCTTTTGCCCCCAAATCAGGCAACGGCTGCATACGTAGGCGCTGACCGACGATGTCCATACTGTGACAATTGTTACATGAAAGACCGCGACCGCCGCGACGCTCTTCAAACACTTCTTGTCCAAGTTTCATCATTTCTTGCATATGTTTATTCGCTTTAACATCAATATTGGTTTTCTGTCCGTTCGCCAATGATTTGACATACGCAGATATTTTAACCATCTCTTTGCTCTCAAGCTTCGGTACCGGTTTTTCGTTTGCCGCAGCCGCCATCTGGATACTCTGTGCCAACGTTACTACTCTTTTAGCCGGCTCGACGTAGCGTGGAAACCCCGCGATGGTTTTAGGAAGATCTTTCTCTTTAACACCTAACATTTTGGCGTACCCGGCACTCCCGATAAGTTCACCAAAGAGTTGTTCCCCCTCAGCTACATCCATCTCTGCGGGATTATTATCCAAAAGCTCTGCGTACATTTTTTTGTCCGCATCGGACATACTGAGTTTTTCTTCCGCATTCACTGTTCCCAAAAGGGCTAAACACACCAACGCTGCCGTGATAGATAAAGTACGCATTGCTTATCCTTTTGGAGTAATTTGTGTCGTACTCTCGACGCTTTGACCTTTGTTATCTTTTGCAATAACTTTGAGTGTTCCAGCACCCGGTACTTTAAAGCTGATACTCATAAGAGGGTTCACCGAGAGAGATTCCCAGATCACCATTTTGGTAATCAACGTATCGTTGAACATAAACTTCACTTCATCGATGTATTCAGCCGGAATCAATGCTCCCGTATCTTTGTTTTTACGCATACCGGTTTCCATCGGATGCATTGCCATAAAGTCGATTTTTACAACATCGCCTGCTTTGTAATCTTTCGGTTTGATTTTAATCAGTGTTTTCATAATATTAATCCTTTATCAATTTTTACTAAACGTTATAGAGTTGATTAAAATCAACCACACCCGCCGATGGTTACTTTGACATTTTGTTTTGCAGTGAGGAAAGATCCGTCACTCATCTCTGCAATCGCTACCACATCCTGAGTTCCGCCGAGTTTTACACGGGTACCGAAAAATGCTTCCCCGTTTGCAGGAGTCAAATAGATATTGGCACAACGGACATTTCCATTTTTTGACGCGAGTATATGGATTGCTTTAACGTAATCTTTTGCGTTCATTGGACTCTCAACGCTCACTTTTACCGGAACAACCGCACCGTTTTCCGCAATCTCAGGAGCTTCCATTTTGACTTTTGCAGAAGCAACCAATGCTTTACCACCGGTAATCGCAGCAACTGCCGTCTCAAAATTCATCTCATTCGGACCGCCCGATTTTTTTTCTTCTGCCGCACTGGATACATGAGGCAATGCCATCGCGCATGCCGCTGCTGCCCCAAAACCTTTTAAAAATGATCTTCTTTCCATAGTATTTCTCCTTGAACTTTATTTTTTAACTGCTGTGATATACGATATCAAATCGCACACTTCGCGCTCATTCATCAAACCATTAGCCAAATTAACCGTCATAGCCGATTTTGGGTTATCCAATCGAGGATCAGCAATTTTTTGGTACATAAATTGAGCATTACGCACGCCGCTATCCATGTAAAGTTCTTTGTACTTGCTCAAATCAGGGCCGATATTACCGTACCCTTTGGCCCCTTCGATGTTGTGACAGGCAACACAGTTACCCATTTGTTTCTCTTTACCATCAGGAAGAAGGCGAGTTAAACCCTCCGGCGGATTCTCTTTTGCATCTTTTCCGTTTAGGTTATGGAAAATATAGCTTCCACGGGCAATCGCTTTAGGGTCATTGCTGACACATCCCTCAGGCATGACGTACGCTTTAGCTGCAGGAAGGGCATCTTTTTTCAAAATGGCCGTCGCATCCGGGCTCTCAATTACCTGTGATAAATCGGCTGCACTTAAAAAAGTTGCAAGACCGAGCATGATCACTTTTCGCATTGGCTCTCCTTGAATTCTTATTTCGAGGAGTATTGTAAAGCAGGAGTGTAAAATTAATGTAAAAAAAATGGATAATTAAAGGAGAGTGCAAATAGGCGGGTAAAAAGTATACGAAAAGGTACTTCCTTTCCCGTAGATTGAGTCGATTTGAAGCTCAATTCCCGCTTTATCGATAATCGATTTGACGATATTAAGCCCTATCCCAAATCCCCCTTTATCACGATTTTCACGATAATAACGCTCAAATATACGGTTCACATCTTCGATGCCGACACCATAATCTTTAAAACTCATGACACATCGATCATCCATATTCAGTAAAAAGATATCGATTTTCCCCTCTTCGCGTGAGTATTTAATCGCATTGGAAAGATTATTGTCGATAATCCGCTGAAGCTGTGTGGGATTGAATAAAATTTCTACCTCTTCATCGATATACGGTTCTAATGTAATATTTTTCAAAGCGGCAACTTCAGCAAAATAATCAATCCTCTCTTGCAAATAGCGGCTAAGATCAATGCGTTCATATTCAAAAGCCAATCGTTCGTTTTTAATCAAATAGTCCATATCGTTATAAAGGGTAGCAAGGGTTTTCGTTGCCGCCTTAATCCGCTTAAGGTATTTATTACTCGGATTGGAACGATGATAAAGATCGATATTGACATTGATAATGGAGAGCGGCGTATTGATCTCATGCATCGAATCTTTGATAAACTGATCGAGCCGTTTGTTGACTCTCTGAAACGGCAAAGCAAAACGATCCAAAAAGAAAAGCGAGAGGACAAAGATCAGCGCAGCGATGGAGAGGAGGATAATAACCACATCCTGATAAATGCGTGCATACGAAATCTCCCCTCCAACCACTAAATACGATGCATCAAAATATCGCCGTTCAGGAAGAGCCACCACCAAAGACGCGTATCCGTTCTGGATATGATATCCCGTTTTTTGAATACCTACTTCGGATTGAATGAGGGTAAAAATCGGCTTAAAATGGAGATCATACAACCCTGATTGAAACGAACGGAACCTCGGGTAATCAAACGCTTGTTTCTCTTTAGGATCAAACTCTTCCATCGAACGGAGAATCAAATGCGATTGACGTTTGAGCTTAAATTCATACTGAATTTCGTACACATATTTCATGTAAGTGACATACAAGTAGGTAGGAACCAGCAATAATACTGCTACCAGCATCGTATACAAAAAAGCATTTTTAAGGGCGTAGCGATTATCGTTCAATGATGTAACCCAGCCCGCGACGATTTTGGATGATCTCTAAAGGGAGCTTTTTACGTAAATTATTGATCTGTACACGGATATTGGCAGGATCGACGTACTCACCCCAAATCTCATCTTGAAACATCTCCACCGAGACGACTTGATTCGTGTGCTTGAGCAATACGGCAAAAATCTCTTTTTCCGTTTTACTAAGGGCTATATTATGATCGTTGTGCATCAAAGTGAAGTTTTCAGTATCGTAAATCAGCCCTTCGCCAAAATCAATTTTGTTTTCCCCCTCATGATAAAAACTTTTCAATGCATGCATAATCCGTATCTGCAATTCGGTAAGATCAAACGGCTTACGGATATAGTCGCAGCATCCCGATTTGTATCCCTCCTGCAAATCGTCTACATTGACCATCGAGGTGAGGAAGATCGCAGGAGTTTTATTCCCCTCTTTGCGAAGGGTACGGAGGAGATCAAACCCGTTCATCCCCGGGACATTGACATCGAGGAGATAAAGATCAAAATGGGTTTCATAAATGGCATCGAATGCCCTCTCGCCATTGCTGAATCCGACTACCTCAAGCCCTAGTTCTTCTAAGAACTCGGTGATGCTCACACGGAGCATGTATTCATCTTCGAGTAACAATACCTTCATCGTATCTCCCCTTTGATCTCGTTGGTTACTTTGTAATCGAGCATAATACCGATCAATTCCTCTTTGGAATACGCATTAAGCCGTTCACGTGCTTCTTCGAGATAGAGTTCTCGATCCTCTGGGCCCACAGTGTCTTTGAGATACAACAGCTCTTTATCGTATACACTTTGAAACTGGGCATTATCGAGCGATTTTTTCACCATAACATCATAAAGCTCATTACGGGAGAGATGGATCAAAAATGAAATATCCTCTTCATCCGAGTGAGCATAGGTCGTAATTTGCTTCGGTGAAAGGGAAAAAATAAAAGCTCCGATACTCTCACCCTCCCCGTTCATCATCGGTTCATAAAAAAGATACCGTCCGCCGCTAAAAATGACACGGGCTGTTTTGAGTGTTTTAAAATTGATCCCGTTTAAAAGTTTTAAATCGCTTTCGGTGTATTTCGGATTGGCCAAAATATATTCCTTGCCGATGGCTGGATTCTCTTGCATAAATACCGCCGTTTCATAAAACCGCTCATCCATCAAAATATACAGATCAATCCCCAACCGATCAAAATATTCCTGCGTCGATTCGAAAAAAGAGACCACTTCGACAAACCCGATCATCTTCTCACTGTGATAAACGGGAACGGTCGCTTTAACGCCGATTTTTCGCCCAACTTCGATTGCCGAACGGGGATTCTTATGAGTTTGAAAATAGAGCAGATCGGGGCGGTGAAAATCCAGCGGCATCCCGGCATACGAGTTGTCCCAACTGCGGGCGAAAATGACATAATCCGACGTGATGATTTGAGACCGGATCAACGAATCGGTATGAAGTTTAATCGACTCCATTACCTCGGATAAAATTTCAAAACCTTTATCTTCATCCTCTTGTTCCAATGCCTCACTCAGAGAACTGTTTTGCCCCAGTATCAACGCATAGCGCAAAGCGGTAGAACGCTCTTTTTCGAGTTGATTATTCAGCGCCAGTGTAAGTTGGTCACTCAGCCGCTCTAACGTTTGCGAGGTTACCTTTTGCTCCAAATACCATAACACACCGCCCAGCATTATCGCTATGAATAAAAATACCCCGGCGATCATCTTTTTATCGGATAAAAAATGGTACCAGCGATCCATTAGACGTTTTCCTTGCGCTTCTTACCCATCTTATAGACATACGCCAACACTTCGGCAACTGCGGCAAACATCATATCGGGAATCGCTCTATCAATCTCCACTTCTTTGTAAAGGGAGCGTGCGAGGGGAGGATTTTGGACGATATGAACCCCGTTTTCACGTGCTATCTTTTTAATCTGAATCGCGATATTGTCAACCCCTTTGGCCACCACCACCGGAGCATTATGTTTGGTTTCATCGTAGACTATCGCTACGGCGTAGTGGGTTGGATTGGTAATAACGACATCCGCCGTCGGAACGGAGGACATCATCCGCTTACGTGCCGCCTGCATCTGAATCTGGCGAATTTTTGCCTTGATATGCGGATCCCCTTCCATATTTTTCATCTCATCTTTGATCTCTTGTTTCGACATTTTGAGTTTATCAAAATACTGTTTTCGGGTAATAAAAAGATCGAAAATCGCATACACAAAAATGATGATAAGCATGACCGAAGCAAGTACGATCGCTTTATCCCGCAACCATCCCATTTGATCTTCGAGGGTAAAGAGAGCAACCGTTGGCAGTTCTTCCATGTATCCCCAAAAAAAGATAAAACCGATTCCCAGTGCTGTCAATGATTTAAGGGTGATTTTGACCGATTCAAGCGCTTTTTGGAGGGTAAAAAGGTTGGCGAATCCTTTGATCGGATCGAGTTTGGAAAAATTCGGCATGAGCGGTTTCGTCGTAAAGTTAAATCCCATCTGTGCTACCGTCCCAAAAACTCCCGCGATCGCAACAATAATAGAGATAGGAAGCGCCATAATGAGAAATTCCCGAAACGTTATCAAGGCCATATCAAACATCAATTCACGATCCAACGGCTGATTCATCAACGAAAAATAATAGCGCGAAAGGTTGAGCAGACGATCGGCGATAAACGTAAACATCATCAAAAGAGCTAAAATTGCTACGAAGAGGACTACGACACCGACGATGTCCTGACTTTTGGCGACATTTCCCTCTGCTCTGGCATCTTCAATCTTCTTGGAGGTGGGTTCTTCGGTCTTTTCTTGATCGTCAGCCACAAATTACCCTTAATCCATTTTCATTGACAGATCTATCCAATTTGCCTGATGAACGAGAGAGCCGGTGCTGATCGCATCAACGCCGGTACGTGCATAACTCTCGATAGTATCTAGGCTAATATTACCGCTTGCTTCAAGCAGCACCGAGGGATAGTTTTCTCGCTTAAAGAGTACGATTTCGCCTAAGTGTTCAGGGGAAATATTGTCGCACATTACAATATCGGCTCCCGCCTTCATCGCTTTTTTAGCCATCTCAAAATCTTCTGCTTCAATCTCGATTTTAGAGGTAAACGGGATTTTTTTACGGGCCTCTTCCATAAAGCTTTCGAGGTTGGTGATAGTTTTGAGATGGGTGTCTTTAAGCATCAGCGCATCATCCAATCCCATCCGATGGTTTGTCGCTCCACCGATACGGGTGGCGTATTTCTCAAAATTACGAAGCAGCGGGCGTGTTTTTCGGGTATCGAGTAGTTTGGTACCATAGGGTGTGATGAGATCGACGTATTGGCGCGTCAATGTCGCAATGGAACTGGCATGAAGAAGCATATTCAGCAGCGTCCGCTCAATCCGAAGCAATGTATGCGAATCACCGGAAAGCTCCATCAAAACCTCCCCACTCACAAACGTTTCACCGTCATGTTTGTGCCACGTAATACTAAATTTCTCACACTCCGCCAGTACCCGCAGATAGAGTTCTCCGGCGACTACGCCCTCACTCTTGGCGATAATTTTTGCTGATGCGGGAACAGGATCAGA
>NZ_MIBT01000030.1:0-7221 GCF_001829605.1 Sulfuricurvum sp. RIFCSPLOWO2_12_FULL_43_24
CTCCATTGCGTTTATAACGGCGTTTGTATTTGCCCTCGCAACGGTCAAACTTTTTGTCGCCTTCGTCAGCCGCCACACCTTTACTCCGTTTGCGATTTACCGAATCGCTGTCGGAATCATTTTCTTTTATTTTGTAGCGGTGCTTCCGGCGTAACGTTATGACAAATACGTGGCACAAAGAACTATTGAGTTTTATTACGGCAATTGTCCTCTTTATTGCAATTTGTACCTTTAGCTTACAAATTAATCACTTTTTGCCTGATTCCATCAGTTTTATACTTTTTTTTGCATCACCATTATTACTGATACTCAATATTTATATAGCTTATCGTTTAACAAAAATTTTAAATAACAAGTTTACTTCTTGGAGACTTATCGGCATTAATCAATTAATTATTTCTGTACTGATAACTCACATGTGGATGGGAGAAAATTTTTATCCACGCGGTAAAGAATCTTCAACAAGTCTATGTGGTAGTTCAGATCAGTACGATGTTTATTCACCTGATAAAACGAAAAAAGCCATCGTTTACCTCTATTCATGTGGCGCGACTACAGGTTATACATCAGTTGTTACATTAGCTAATGCTCATGAAACGTTAGAAGACACACCATTGATTGCTGATGTTTTCAGAATCAAAGGAGAAAATATTCATCTCCAATGGATAAATAATAACAATCTCCATATAGACTACAATCAATCCCAAAAAGTTTTTCACTCATCGAAAGAGTTTAATGGAGTAAGAATAGATTTTTAGTTTAAACCTAGATTCCGTATCAAGTACGGAATGACAAAGAGGCAGTAATCCCGTTCGTGGTGAGCTTGTCGAACCATGAACTAATTACCCTTCGACAAGCTCAGGGCGAACGGCAGGGATCATCTTGGAACTCCTATTTTGTCCGTAAAAACTTAATCTGATCAATCAAAATCTTCGCCAACTCCAACCCTTTGGAACGGTGCGAAAGCCCTTTTTTTACATCACTCGCTAACTCACCCAACGTCTGCACATATCCGCTTGGAATGAAAATCGGATCATATCCGAAACCGTTTTCACCCCGAAGTTCAGTAATCACATCCCCGTGCATCCACCCGTGCACACAATTCTCCCCTTCACGGGAAACAATCGCAATTGCCGCCGTGTAATGGGCAGGTGAGGTTTGGAGATTTTTTTCTTTTAATGATTTAACGAGTTTAAGAAGATTATCCCGATCACTCGCACCCTCTCCGCCGTACCTCGCACTGTAAATCCCCGGAGCACCGCCCAATACATCGACACTGATGCCGCTATCATCGGCAATCACAATCGCCTCAGGATCACCCAATGCCGTATAGACGGCACGTGCTTTGATCAGCGCATTTTCTTTAAACGTGTCACCGTCTTCAATAATTTCAAATCCCTCTATCAGATCGGTGTAAGGGAAAACCTCCCGATCGTGGAGCAATTCTATAATTTCACGCACTTTTCCTTTATTGGACGTAGCCAGTACAACTTTCATTCGTATCCTTAGATTAGACTTAGCAATATTTCCTCAGCCATCCGCCTAAATGCCGAATGTACTATAATGACGAAAATTTTAGCTTATCTAAGGTGACAACGTGTTTAAAACGGTTCTCCCGCTCTCAGCAATTCTTTCACTCCGATTTTTCGGTCTTTTTCTCGTTCTTCCCGTCCTCTCGGCTTATGCCTTGAATCTCGAAGGTTCAACTCCATTTTTAGTCGGTGTTATCGTCGGCGGCTATGCCCTCACCCAAGCGATTTTCCAAGTTCCCTTCGGAGTAATGAGTGATAAAATCGGTCGTAAACCGACACTCCTCGTCGGACTCGTCATTTTCTTGGTCGGTTCTATCATCTGTGCCGTGAGTACCGACATCTATACTCTGATGGCAGGACGTTTTTTACAAGGAGCCGGAGCCATCGGTGCTGTAATCCCCGCCATGATCAGCGATCTCGTCCATGAAGAGTCTCGAGGTAAAGCGATGGCGCTGATGGGGGGGACGATCGCGATCAGTTTCGCCCTTGCTATGGCCGCCGGTCCTGTTATCAGTGCCTATGCAGGTGTCGCATCACTGTTTTGGATCACTGCGGTGCTCTCTATATTGGCGATGCTCGTCCTCTTTACGAAAGTCCCTACCCCTCCGCGTATCCGCCATATTTACCACTCTACCACTACCACGGCAGATATCCTCAAAGATCCGAATCTCCTTAGTATGATTATCACCAACGGAATGCAAAAAGGGCTTATGACGGTTGCGTTCGTCCTCATTCCGATCCTCCTGTTGGACAGTGCGGGTATTTTCAAATGGGAAGCCAAAGAGCTATGGCAGGTATATGTTCCGGCAATGCTAATGGGACTCATCGCGATGGGACCGGCAGCCGTGTTCGGTGAAAAATACAACAAACCGCGCGAAATCTTTTTGCTCTCTATCGTCCTCTTTATCGTCGCGTTTACCCTATTAGGATTTGCAACCAAAGGGTGGGAGTTTGTCCTCGGAGTCATTGCCTTTTTTATGGCGTTTAATATGATGGAGCCACTGGTTCAGTCGATGATTTCAAAATACGCCCGTGTTCATCAAAAAGGGGCGGCTCTCGGGATTGCTAACGGAGTCGCCTATTTCATGACATTTATCGGCGGAGCCGTTGCCGGTATCGCCTTACAATACTCAACACGTGAAACGTTGGCCATCGGGCTGATTGTCGTAACAACACTCTGGCTTTTGTGGACGTTTAAAATGTCGAATCCGCACCGATATTCTCATCTTTATATCTCTGTCGATCATGTGGATATGGAGAAACTGGGTAACTTGGAACATGAGCATATTGCGGAGTGGTATATCAATGAGACCGAAAATATCGTCGCGGTCAAATATCGTAAAGATATGGTTGAAGAAGAGGCTATTAAAGCGAAAATCGTTAAGTAACCTGTCATTGCGGACTTAATCCGCAATCTTAGATCCTGAATCAAGTTCAGGATGACAAACAAAAGAATGAAGCCATTAGAGTTTTATCACCCTCACTAGCGTCCCCGCCTCTAAATCCCCATCCTCTTCACCGCAAATCATAAGTCCCGCATTTCCAAGAAGATTCGTCAAAATGGCAGAGCTTCCGCTCTTTTTCCCCTCAAAATCGACCCAGTATCGCCCATCGACAAAACTAAGGTTGCAGGCAGTAAATTCGCTTTTATTGGAACGTTTCGCAAACGGCACTTTGAGAGTCGCTTCGATCACGTCGTTGGGATTTTCAATTCCCATCATCCGTGCCATAAGCGGTGCAGCATAAAGAATAAAGGTGACGGTCGAGGAGTAGGCAAACCCAGGGAGAGAGACAATGAACTTCGATCCCCGTTGAGCCACCATCACGTGCTGCCCCGGTTTGATATTAACCCCTTTGAAGATTACCTCAGCACCGAGTTTGGGGACGATGTGTTTGACGAAATCGTAATCGCCGACACTCACTCCACCCGTACTCACCACAATGTCGCACGAGCTGATCGCCTCTTCAAATCGCTCCATAATGGCCGCTTTATCATCTCCGACGATCCCCATCTGTACACTCTCGCCTCCGAGAGAATCGACAAGAGCTTGAAGGGTATAGCTGTTGGAACTTCGGATCTGTCCTGCATGACGAGCAGTTTCACCAATGTCGAGAATCTCACTCCCCGTTGCGATGATCGCGACACGGGGACGTTGTGCTACACGGATCATCACCCGATTAATCCCGGCCAAAACACCGATCTCGGCAAACCCGATCTTCGTCCCTTTGGAAATCAATATTTCACCCTCTCGGTAACTCTCGCCGATCGGACGGACGGCAAATCCGAGTGGAACCGGTTTCTCGATTATAATCTTTGATCCCTCAACACGTACATTCTCAATCGGAATCAATGTGTCGGTTCCCTGCGGCATGAGCGAGCCGGTAAAAGTTTTGATACACGCTCCGCTTATAACGAAACCGATCTCATCGGCTCCGGCGGGGTTATCTCCGAGGATTTCGAGTGACACATACTCTTCCAAATCACTGTGGAGGATCGCATACCCATCCATCGCTGACGTAGGATGGAGAGGATAATCGCTGTCGGCGACAATGTCTTCCGCCAAAATCCGACCTAACGCATGAGTCAGAAAAATTTGCTCGCTGCGGATACTCCCGATACTAAGAAGAGTGATCATATTTTGGGACGTTTCATAGGAGATCATATCTTTCCTCCCAAAATTCCCGCACCTGCAATCGCAGTTGAACGATCCGCTGCGTAAAGACGCTCTCCATTTTTAAGGTCGTATTTCCAGATGGGGGCGGAGGCTTTAAAATCTTCGACAAATTTCTCAATCGTCTCCAACGCTACACGTCGTTTCGGTGAAAATACCGCTGCGATATATGAGGATTCATGCACCAATACATCCCCTCGGCTATGAGCCATTTTGAGCTTTGCACCAAGCGGTTCCACTTTGGCTTGCCATGCTTCAAACCATGCGCCCAGTATCGGCTCATAGAGATCAAAACTGAGCCCTTCGATCCCGTCTTCTTCACGTACCGTCCCGATAAACGGAATATAAGCACCGTAGTTATACTCCGCTTCCTCGGTATACCATCGGGTGATTATTTCCGGGACATTCAAAGCACCGTCATGGAGTTCTAGCATCTTCATCCACCGCATACCGGAGGGAGCAAAGATACCTTATCCCCCGATTTCAGCTGTGTATCGAGAGATGCGACCAGCGTATCATTAACCGCTACCGCACAGTTCTCTAACCACTGTGCCATTTCGGAATCTTTTTTCAATGCCTCGGCGACATCACGTAATGATGAAGCTTCCAAAGTTAACGGAGCCTTTTGAATCGGTCCTAAAAATTCGACTGTCACCATGACAATTCCCCTTTTTGGGTAGTTATATTGTGGTAAATTATAGCGAAAGAGAACTAACAGTGCCTTGTCAGGGATCAATTAGTATAATGAGTTTTATTTTTGCAGAGGAGAAGTTTTGATTTTCGGAAAAATTGATTTTTTAAATCTCCTCCCCTTCCACGTTTTTATCAAACGCTATGCCCGAAGCACTCGATTTAACCAAAGCCTTCATTACCACAAAGGAGTCCCTTCGGCCCTTAATCGCGAGTTTGCCATGCGTCGGATCGATGCGGCATTTATCTCCAGTATTACCGCTAAAAACTGCCGCCATTTCGGGGTTGGTATCGTCGCACAACGTGAAGTACTCAGCGTCCTCTCTCTCCCCAATGCCGATAAAGCCGATGAGGATTCGGCAACCTCAAACCTCCTCTCACGCATACTCGATATTCATGGTGAGGTGCTGATCGGCGATAAGGCGCTCCGATACTATTACGGCGGAGGGGAGCATATTGATCTTGGAAAAATCTGGCATGAACGAACAAGATTGCCGTTTGTCTTTGCGCTCCTTTGTACTCATAATCACACAGATGAACTTAAACGCCTGAGCCGCGCATTTGTCGCCAAACGAGTCAAAATTCCTTATTATATGTTGATGGATGCTTCCCGCCGAAGCACTCTTAGCCCCGCACAAATTACCCATTATCTAAAATTTATCAGCTATAAAGTGGGGATAAAAGAGGAGAGAGGATACAAAGCGTTTGTGAGAGAGGCAAAAAACAAAAGATTGGCCCCTTCCTTGGGAGCCATAAGATACTTATAGTTTAGCAGTGTTGATAAAGGACCGCTCCGAAATAATAACCGGCACCAAATCCAACGATTAAGCCATAGTCCCCAATTTGTCCTTTGCCCTGTTCTAAGTGATGTTCTAAAACAACAAAATTGCTTGGCGTACTGATATTGCCGTATTCAACAAACATTTTTTTTGATATTTCTACTTGCTCTTCACTTAATCCTAGTACTTCTTGACTCATAAAGCTATCAACAACAGGCAAGCCGCCTTGATGCAACGACCATTCAGCGACCTCTTCTATCTTTAGTCCGTTTCGCTGTAAAATTGGTTTGATAATATTTTGACTCACGAGCTTTGGCATAACATCTTTTACCCCGTCACCTGTAAAAAAAGCACCCTCTTCCATTTTAATGACATCCCCATATTGATAATCCAATTTTATATCAATGATTTTTAGCTTTTTATCAAAATGTTCGGCTTCAGCTCCACTAGCTAAGAGTAATCCGGCACCACCGTCTCCAAAAATAGCATGTGTTCGCAAAGATGCTCTAAAATTTATATCTGACGCATCGTAAAGCGGCTTGAATGTCCATGATGTTTGTTCAAACGCAAAAACCGTTGCCAAAGAATCATTTTTTTGACAGAAATTAACCGCAGATTGGATGGAAAAAATACCCGAGGTACACCCATAATTGACAATCTCCTCTGGAGGATAGGCTAAGTCAAGTGCAGATTCATGAGCAATTTGACACGTAAGATTAGGAAGAGTTACCGCATGTGAGCTTGCATTATAAGAGATTGATATGAATTCAATTTTACTATCATTGCGGATAGTGTCTGAAAAACTTTTAATGATATCGCTTGCCCATAAAACCGGAGAATTTTCATCAGGAACTACAATGCGGGGGAATTGTTCCAAATCAATACTGATAGCTCGATTTTTAATTTGGACATTTGATCCAAGCCTTGTCGCAAATTTATTTACTTTTGCAGAAGAAAGTTTTTCGCTATACAATTTATCAATTACATCAACAGAATTATAAATTTTTGGAAATACCGATTTTACACCAACGATAAAAACATCTTTTTTCACTTCTTTTCCTCTATTAATCTACTCGACATCCATAAGTGCCGAGCGATTGTAGCTAAAAAGCAAAAGATTTTATATTTTGAGTCTAGTATTTTAACAGCGCATCAATCCGTGCCAACGTCTCATCGACACCGATAATCGCCATAACACTGTCCAGCCCGGGTCCCGATAGTTTCCCCATCAGCGCAACACGTAACGGCTGACCGATTTTCCCGAACCCAATCTCCAACTGTGCAACTACACTCTCCATCACATGATGATAATCACTCGGGAGATGAAGCTCTGTAGTATTTTTAAGCGCTTGGGCAAAAGCTTCCAAAATCGCTTTACTCTCTTCTTTGTACCCTTTTTTAAGAGCCGCTTCATCAAAGAGCGCAGGACGAACCAAAATCTCATTGATCAGCGTTGCCATCTCGACCAATGTTTTTGCACGCTCTTTTAGCGCATCGAGCAAAATTTCGCGTTTATCGTGGCTTACCAGCATGACCCCGTGAAACTCC
>NZ_MIBT01000031.1:0-25707 GCF_001829605.1 Sulfuricurvum sp. RIFCSPLOWO2_12_FULL_43_24
ATCGGATTATCTTGATAACGGTCAGATGGTCTATGATTTTGGCCTCATGAAGCAGGGGATGAAAGAGTTGATCGATGCCTTCGATCATGCTATTGCCCTGTGGGACGGAGACGATGCGGAGTATATTGCCGATATGAAGAAACACTCCAACCGATGGGTGCAGATCCCTGTTTCTCCTTCGGCAGAACAGTTTAGCCGTCTTATTTTTGTAATGATTGATAAGTTGCATTGGTTTACACAAATGGTGAACGGCGAGAAAATGGTACGGCTCTATAGTATTATCGTCCATGAGACGGATACGGGATATGCGCAGTGTTTTCGTAATGATGCCTACTCGGACAAGATGGGACTGATAGATTTAGAAAAAATTATTTTCAGCGATGAAGTACGTGAAGGGTGGAATGATCCTGCGTTATGGGAACGGATTAAACGAGGAGAGACTTTTATCAATCCCCGGAGCGTTTAAAGCGTTATCAGAGAATTTTGTTTCTCTGAACTCATACACCAGCGTGTCGGAATAACTTTTACGACGGCGTCTTGCTCAAATCCTTCTACGCTTGCATCCACCATCATAAACGCGTTGGCTCGTGATAGGGGCAACACCATACCGGGACCAAATTTTGGGCTCGGGGTAAAAGATGCTCCATCAAACCAGCCCGGAATCAGTGAACGTCTCCCTTTTTTCATTTTAAAAGGCTCACTGATATGAGTTGTAATGCTAGAGAGGAATTTATCGGCTCTGCCGCTAAGAGATAGGATGGCACTTTGTCCGAACAGTTCAAAACACAGAGCTGCCGCAAGTGGATTTCCGGGAAGATTGAGAATAATACTATTTCCGATACGCCCAAACGTCGTCGGTTTCCCGGGTTTGATATCCACCGATTCGAACGCACCCTCAAAGCCCAGTGATTGAAATGCCTCTTTGGTGAAATCAGCATCTCCGACACTGACACCGCCTGAGGTGATGATAAGATCGGCATTGAGGGAGCGCCGAATATGCTCTTGGATCGATGATAGAGTATCTTCTGCCGTTCCGGTAAAGATTACATCACAACCGAGCTCTTCCGCCCGTGCACCAAATGTCGGGGTATTGGTGTTGTAGAGTTGATTGGCTCCCAGTGTTTCATGGTGCATTTTGAGCTCATTGCCGGATGAAAATAATGCAACACGAGGGCGGCGATGGACGCTAACATGGGTGATCCCCTGTGATGCCAGTAAAGAGATATGATGGGCATGAAGCATCGACCCCTGATCTAGCAAGAGCATTCCGGTTTGGATGTCTTCTCCTTTGAGTCGGATATGCTGAGAGGGCTTAATGGTTGAGGGGAAGGTAATGAGATCTCCCATGACACTTACCTCTTCAATCGGAACGATTGCCTCGCACCCTTGCGGTATTTTGGCACCGGTCATAATACGGATACATTGATTTTCGACAAGTCGGATTTCATCCCCGTCACCGGCAAAGATAACATGTGATTGTTGAAGAGTTTTTCCGGCATCTTCACAGCGAAGTGCATAACCGTCCATGGCTGAATTATCGAAAGAAGGGAGGGCGTAGGTGGCGGTAATGGTTTCGCATAAGACACGATGGACTGCATTTTCAATCGGTACAATTTCGCTTTGGGTCGGTGAAGCGAGGGAATAAACCAGTTTTAATGCCTCTTCTACGCTGATCGCCATCTTATCTCCTTGGGGTTATTTTCTCATCATGCCGCAATAAATGTTCACGTATGAGCAATGATTTAGATAGTCATTATAGGCAAATTAAGGTAAAATCCCCTTTATGGAAGCTATGTATAAAACCGGACTTAATATCCACTATTTTGGAGTGATTGTATTGATGGGAGTTGTCGTGTTCAACATCGTGATGTTGTCCCTTTCCCATCATATAATCCGATACGCTAAACGGATGCGGATTGTGATGCCGATTTCCGGTTCACTCATCGCCTTGATCCTTTTTACCGGTGCGGTGATGATGGCCGCTAAACATTTACAGTTCACTTTTTCGAATATAGCTATGATTGTCATCGCTATTGTGATGATTATTCTTGAAGCCAAACGGTACAAAACACTCAAGCGCAAAACCGATATCAGCCAAGAAGGTGCTTTTCGAGAATATAAGCAAAAAGCATTTCGTTTTTTGGGTATTGAAATGGCGTTGCTGATCACTATAAGTGTTTGGATGATGATCGTATGAAATTTCTCCTCCATGTAAATACCGGCTTAGATGAACTGAGCGTTAGCGGTGATGACTATAAGTATCTCATCAAAGTACGACGTCATAAAGCAGGGGACCTAATCGCGTTTCGCTCTCGTGAGAATTTACGGGAAGAGTACCGCTATCGTCTTGAACGTACGGATGGACGCAATGCTTATTTTACCCTTCAAACACATCATGGTTCACCGTGTGAAAGTGGGCGTCCATTGCACATCGGATGGTGTTTGATTGATCCGAAAACCATTGAGAAAACGTTACCGATGCTCACCGAACTCGGGGTAAGCAAAATTACTTTTATCCATTGCCGTCGCTCACAGCAAAATTTTCGTCTCGATTTTGACCGATATAAGCGTATCATGGAGAGTTCGATTATGCAGTGCGGTCGAACATCCTTGATTGAACTTGCCGAAACTCCGGCATTGAGTACCTTTTTAAAAAACAATCCTCAAGCGGTGATTTTCGATTTTGGTGGAGCTCCTCTGGCTCAAGAGGAAATGATTGATACCGTTGTGATCGGATGCGAAGGGGGATTTGATGAGAGTGAACGAAAAGGGTTTGCAGATCATCGAATCCGCCTTTTTCCTTCCCCAATGATTTTACGTTCGGAAACGGCAGCGGTTGCGATTGCATCGAGGTTATTGTAAAAAAAGAAATTTTTCGTTATAATTCGCCTCCAATTATCCGCCCCCGTACGGATATAAAACTATACCGACCGACGTACAATGCCGTCGATCACAAGGCAAAATTATGAAAAAAGATCTTCACCCTAACATCGTAGAATGTTCAGTTAGCTGTGCATGTGGTAACGAATTTACTACAACCAGCATTAAAGATTCGATCCGTGTCGATATTTGCAGTGCATGTCACCCGTTTTATACCGGTTCTGAGCGTCAAGTAGATACTGCCGGCCGTATCGATAAATTCAAAAAACGTTACGCATTAAATTCGTAATTTAAACCTTTGCCTCTTTGGGGGCAGAAACCGAGCACTCTTATGCTAAGCCTCGTCCCCACTCCTATCGGAAATATTTCTGATATTTCACTTCGTTCTCTTGACGTTTTATCCACCGCACAAACTATTCTTTGCGAAGATACCCGTGTTACCAAAAAACTGATTCATTTACTCAAAGAACGCCATAATCTTACGACTGCGGAACCGCAATTTTTGAGTCTTCATTCGCACAATGAGGCTGACTTTATTTCCAAACTCACTCCTGAATTTTTTAATCAAAATGTCGTTTATGTGAGCGATGCGGGGATGCCGGGGATCAGTGACCCGGGGCAGATGTTGATTAGCTATTGTATTGAACACGGTATTAGTTATGATGTTTTACCGGGGGCAAACGCGGTTCTGACGGCTTTTGTAGCGAGTGGTTTTATCCAAACCAAAATGCTTTTTTTCGGCTTTCTCCCCCACAAAGGGAACGATCGTTCAGCTGCTTTGCAAGAGGCATTGTATAACGGTTATACGACAGTATTGTATGAGGCACCGACTCGGTTGGAGAAACTTTTATCCGAAATAGCCGTTGCCGTACCGGATCGGAATGTTTTTTTGGCTAAAGAGCTAACGAAAAAATTTCAGCGGTTTTACCGAGGAAAAGCGACGGAACTTATCTCTCAAATGGATAAAGAGATTCGAGGGGAATGGGTTGTGGTGATTGAAGCTTCACAGGGAAAAAGCTCTTCTTTGAGCGAACAAGATATCTTAGCACTGGATATTCCGAAAAAAGCGGCATCCAAACTGATCGCCAAAATTACGGGTGAAAATCCCAAAGAGTGCTATCAGCGTCTCTTAAACACATAAAGGTAAAATAACGTATGCTTATTTATGGAAAACAACCGGTTTACTACGCACTAGAACGTCACAGGGATCGTATCAAGACCCTTTATCTGGCTAAAGAAGTCGAGAAAAAAGAGTATTCGGCACTCATGAAAATGGGTTTTGAGATCAAAAGGATCCCCGAACAAGCGGCTCAGGCCATGGTCAAAGGGGGAAATCATCAAGGCTTTATTGCCGATATTTCTCAGATTGTCCCTTATGCTTCTCCCTTTTTGAAGAAATGCGATTTTGTGGTGATCCTTAGTTCGATCACCGATATGGGGAATATTGGCTCACTCATTCGAAGTGCGTATGCATTAGGGGTTGATGCGATTGTTATTAGTGGCATTAAAGAGCCGAATCTGGAACCGATGATTCGTACCAGCAGCGGTGCAGCACTCGATATGCCTCTCGTTATTATTCATAATATTCATGACGTATTGCATGAATTGAAACAATCAGGTTTTCAGATATACGGTGCTGTTATGGATGGAGAGGATATACGGCAAACGGCGTTTGCTTCGAAACGCGCTTTGGTTTTGGGAAATGAGGGAGAAGGACTTAGCGGCCGAGTCCAGAAAAGTCTTGATGTCGGCATTTCGATTCCGATGGCGCATGATTTTGATTCTTTAAATGTCGGTGTTGCCGGCGCAATCTTGATGGAGAGAATGAGATGAAATGTAACACGTTTGAAGATTTACAGGCTCTGGGAACAGAGAAAATTCATGAACGAACCCATATTTCCCGTGATAAAGTAGAGTTGGTTCTGACTAAGTCCTACGGAGAGATCGGGCGGGTTCAATTCATGGGATACCTCTCAATTTTGGAACGTGAATACGGTATTGATCTCAATGATATCAAAGAAGAGTATATAGAGTTTAATCAAAACCACGCACCGTTGCTCGCCCCAAAACAATCGGTCATTTTGCAATCTGTTTCCAACTCCAAGCCAAAGTGGGTTATGGCAGGAATCGTTTTAATTCTCATTTTAATGGGAGCCGGATATTTTTTACAAGGAAAAATGTCAACAGAACCTCGTGAAGAGGTGATGCAGCTTACGACCTTGGCAGTTAGTGTTGTGGATGAGATGCAGGATGTAAATCTAAGTGATGCCAATGAGACGAACGTTACGGCTGCTCCTTTGGCGGTAGAAGCAAACCAAACGAAGCCAGGTGTTTCACCGACGATAGCTTCCGGTAAAGTGGTTACGATCCGCCCGACATATAAAGTGTGGTACGGGATGATTGATATGGCAACGGGCGAGAGGGTTCAAAACATTACGGCTGAGCCTATTATGATTGACACCGCTAAAAACTGGTTGATCTTTTTAGGACATGGGAGGGTTGAGCTTGACTCTTCAGGCGGGAAAACGGTTTTAACAGAGAAAGAGACGGTTCGATTTATTTGTGAAAACGGTGTTTTAAAACAAATCACTAAAGATGAATTCATTGAACGCAACGGCGGAAAAAACTGGTAAGCTCAGCCCAATGAAACATTTCGCACCCCTTGTGTGTTTCCCGTTTCTCCTTTTTGGTTCATCCGTGAATACCGAGATAGTGTTTACAGGTGAACCGACGGTAAGTGTACGGACAATTATGCAGGCCTTTAATGCCATAGGCTATAAATTTGAGGTTGATACGTTCATTGTTGAAAGCGGTTCAGGAAAGCTTCTGGGTACTGCAATCGGGAATAAAGCGTTCAACCCTCCTGCATTGGGAGAAAACCTCAAAGAGCAGGGAATAAAAATCGAACGTGCGCATATGGATGATAAAGGGCTGATCTTAACCCTCGACACCCAAAAGGCTCTTTGGAATACTCCTTTACTTGGAAGTGATGAGGGATCTGAATTAAAACGTGTCAACACACCGCAATGGTTTCGTGTTGAAGAGGGGCAGAATATCCGCATTGAGCCCCCTTATACCGGTAAATGGTATCCCGATATTGCTGTTTTGGATGTTTCTATGCAAGTACTCTCTTCATTTCGCTCGACGGAACCCAAAGAAGAACTTCAATTTGAGCTTCCAAAAGGGAGCTATTATCTCAAAGTATCTAACGCACAGGGGATGAAAGTTCTCAAAGAGGGGACATGGATTGAGTCGATGAGCCCCGGACGATAAGTGAGAGTATTATAGTTAAACTAAGCCTCTTATGTTAAAATGGCGCAATTTTTTAATCACAGGTTGTAGCCATGTTTGATGAAATCCAATTTGACCGGATTAAACGCCTTCCAAAATACGTATTTGCTGAAGTAAATGAGCTGAAAATGGCTCGCCGTCGTGCCGGTGCCGACGTTATCGATTTCAGTATGGGAAATCCAGACGGTGATACCCCGGAACATATCCGCAAAAAATTGGTTGAGTCGGCAGAAAAAACCAAAACGCATGGTTATTCGGTTTCCAAAGGGATTCCGAAACTTCGCCAAGCAATTTGTGATTGGTACAAACGTCGTTATGACGTTGATCTTGATCCCGATACGGAAACCGTTGCAACAATGGGATCGAAAGAGGGATATGCTCACCTCGCCTATGCAATTACCAATCCGGGAGATGTGGCAGTTGTTCCTGACCCAACCTATCCGATCCATTCGTATGCTTTTATTCTAGCCGGCGGAAACGTTCAAAAGATGAAACTCCCTTTTGATGAAGATTATAAAGTGGACGAAGATCTCTTTTTTGAACGTTTGGAAGAGGCGTTTCATGTATCGTTTCCTAAACCAAAGTATGTCGTCGTGAATTTTCCTCACAACCCGACAACGGCGACCGTAACTCCGGAATTTTATACTCGTATCGTCGAGATGGCAAAGCGCGAACGGTTCTATATTATCAGTGATATCGCGTACGGTGATTTGACGTTCGATGGCTATAAAACACCATCGATTATGTCGGTTCCTGGAGCAAAAGACGTTGCTGTTGAGAGTTTCACTCTCTCCAAAAGTTACAACATGGCGGGATGGCGTGTCGGTTTTTTTGTCGGAAATCCAAAGCTCATCGGTGCGCTTCAAAAAATCAAGAGTTGGTTGGATTACGGTATGTTCACCCCGATTCAAGTAGCGGCAACTATTGCGCTTAATGGTGATCAAACGTGTGTTCAAGAGATTACTGACAAGTATGACCATCGTCAAGATGTATTGATTGATGCATTCAACCGTGCAGGATGGCCTTTGCGCCGTAATCAAGCATCGATGTTTGTGTGGGCTAAAATTCCTGAATGTGCCATTCATATGGGAAGCCTTGAATTTTCAAAACGTTTATTGGTCGAAGCGAACGTAGCCGTTGCACCGGGAATCGGCTTTGGGGATTACGGCGATGAGTATGTCCGTATCGCATTGATTGAAAATGACAAACGAATCCGTCAAGCCGCTAAAAATATCAAGCAGTTCTTGAACACATTGAATGGTAAGGCTCACGAGTGACACGTGTCGGTGTTATCGGTGTCGGTACGGTAGGGCGCGCTGTTGTTCAGATACTCGAAGAGAACAAAACCATCATTGCAGCCCGTTCAGGCGATGAGATAATTGTTAAAAGCGGAGTGGTACGTGATCTTTCCAAAGTATCCGATCTGTCAATTGCCCTTTCGCAAAATCCCTATGATATTGTTGATGATCCTGAAATAGACATTGTGGTCGAATTGATGGGAGGGGTAGAACTTCCTCTTGAAATTGTTAAAAAAGCACTTCAGAACGGTAAAGCGGTGGTGACGGCGAATAAAGCCCTTTTGGCCTATCACCGTTATGAACTTCAAGACATCGCCGGAGATATTCCCTTTGAATTTGAAGCAAGCGTTGCCGGCGGTATTCCGATCATTAATGCTCTTCGTGATGGTCTCTCTGCCAATCATATCCTCTCCATCATGGGGATTATGAACGGAACGTGTAATTTTATGCTGACCAAAATGATGAGCGAGGGGACTCCCTTTTCTGAGGTTTTAGCCGAAGCGCAGCGTCTTGGGTATGCCGAAGCCGATCCGACATTTGATATCGGCGGATTTGATGCAGCCCACAAACTGCTCATTTTGGCATCGATTGCGTACGGTATCGATGCCAAACCCGAAGAGATTCTGATTGAGGGGATCGAGGGGATCACCCCTGCGGACATTGCATTCGCTAAAGAGTTCGGTTATACGATTAAGCTCTTGGGGATCGCCAAACGAGAAGGGGATGAAGTAGAACTTCGTGTCCATGCGGCGTTGGTTGATGAAGGTGCAATGATTGCCAAGATTGACGGTGTTATGAACGGGATCAGTGTCGTCGGTGATCGTGTCGGTGAAACCCTTTATTACGGTCCGGGTGCGGGCGGCAATGCGACAGCGAGTGCAGTAGTTGCCAATATCATCGATATCGTCCGCTCCGGCAAGCGTTCGCCGATGCTCGGGTTTAATCATCCGCTCGAAGAAGGGTTACATCTCAAAAATCAAGACGATATCCGTTCCAAATATTATCTTCGTCTCCGTGTATCGGATAAACCGGGAATATTGGCACAAATCACAAGCCTTTTTGCTGATCACTCTATTTCGATCGAAGCGGTTATTCAGCGTCCATCCGAGAGCGAATGTGCTCATTTGTTGTTTGCAACTCACGAAGCAACCGAACGCTCGATACATGCTCTTATGACGCAACTTGAAAGATTAGATGCCGTTTTAGAATCTCCATTTATGATTCGAATTGTGTAGCCACAATTCAAATCACATTTCTATTTTATACCTTAATAAAAATTTAACCTTAATTACTGTAATATACGCGTCCACTTTGCCCTTTCGGACAAATAGAATTGAATGTTTCTAACTGCGTTAAGCCGTAGTTACAAGTATTGGTGCGATCAATCTCACCTACGAAAAGCAAGTGATTTAAATCAACGGAGCCTACCGATGAAAGTACGTTCTTCAGTGAAGAAAATGTGCGACGATTGTAAAATCATCAAGCGCAAAGGGGTCGTTCGCGTAATCTGCAAAACCCCAAAACATAAACAGAGACAAGGATAAGCATGGCACGTATTGCTGGTGTGGACTTACCTAAGAAAAAACGTTTGGAATATGCATTAACTTATATCTATGGTATCGGTTTACATACTTCACGCAAAATTTTGGATGCTACTGGACTCGATTACAACAAGCGTGTATTCGAACTCAGCGAAGATGAAGCGGCAACAATCGCTAAAGAAATCCGAAACAGCGGTATTGCTGTAGAGGGTGACCTTCGTAAACAAGTTGCTATGGATATTAAAGCGTTGATGGATCTTGGTTCTTACCGTGGTCTTCGTCACCGTAAAGGTCTCCCATGCCGTGGTCAAAAAACCAAAACCAATGCTCGTACACGCAAAGGTAAAAAGAAAACCGTCGGCTCAGCCACAAAGTAAGGGATTAGAGTATGGCAAAAAGAAAAGCAACCCGTAAAAAAATCGTAAAGAAGAATATTGCTCGAGGTATCGTACATATCTTGGCTTCATTCAACAATACCCTTGTAACGGTAACAGATGAAATGGGTAATATGATCGCATGGAGTTCGGCTGGTGCCCTTGGTTTCAAAGGTTCTAAAAAGTCAACTCCGTTTGCTGCGCAACAAGCAGTAGAGTCTGCGCTCGAAAAAGCAATGGTCCACGGAATTAAAGAAGTGGGAATTAAAGTTCAAGGTCCAGGTTCTGGCCGTGAAACAGCAGTTAAAAGTGTTGGTGCGATCGAAGGTCTCCGTGTTTCTTTCATGAAAGACGTTACTCCACTACCACACAATGGATGTCGTGCGCCTAAGCGCCGACGAGTCTAAGGAGTTTAGCAATGGCAAGATATAGAGGACCCGTAGAAAAAATCGAAAGAAGATTCGGTGTAAGCCTTGGTTTAAAAGGTGAGCGTCGTCTTGCAGGTAAAAGTGCCCTTGACAAACGTCCTTACGGACCAGGACAGCACGGTCAACGCCGTACAAAAATTTCTGAATACGGTACACAGCTTCGCGAAAAACAAAAAGCGAAATTCATGTACGGTTTGAGCGAAAAACAAATGCGTTCATTGTTCGGTGAAGCAAAGCGTCGTACAGGTAACACCGGTACAAACTTGGTAATGCTTCTTGAGCAACGTCTTGACAACGTTGTTTACCGTATGGGATTTGCAACGACTCGTCGTTTTGCACGCCAATTGGTAAACCACGGTCACGTATTGGTTGACGGCAAACGTGTTGATATTCCATCTTACCGTGTAAAACCGGGTCAAAAAGTGGAAATTCACGAGAAAAGTAAAAAGAACAACCAAATCGTTCGTGCAATTGAGTTGACCAACCAAACCGGTCTTGCGGCATGGGTTGACATCGATCAAGATAAAGCGTTCGGTATTTTCACACGTCTTCCAGAGCGTGAAGAGGTTGTTATCCCAGTTGAAGAACGTCTAATCGTCGAGCTTTACTCGAAATAATCATTAAAGAAAGGGCGTTCAGCATGAAAAAAATTAAGACATCACCGCTTCTTCCGAAAGAGTTTGTCGTCGAGCAAATCAGCGCGAACGAAGCGAATATTATCGCCTATCCGTTTGAAACCGGATTCGCGGTTTCACTCGCTCATCCACTTCGCCGCTTTTTGCTAAGCAGTTCGGTTGGATACGCGCCGATCGGTATTAAAATTGAGGGTGCTAAACATGAGTTCGACTCTGTTCGCGGTATGCTCGAAGACATTTCGGATTTCATCATTAACCTCAAAGGTGTTCGTTTCAAATTGAAAAACGGACTCAAAGAGAAAGAGATCACTTACAGTTTCGCAGGCCCTTGTGAAATTCATGGACGTGATTTGGATAATGACGATGTCGAAGTGGTAACGCCAAATTCATTTTTGGCAACGTTGAATGAAGATGCGACGTTAACTTTCACCGTTAAAATTCATCAGGGTATCGGTTATGCACCGAGTGAAGATGTACGGGATGTATTAAGTGATGGCTACATCGCTCTTGATGCGTATTTTACACCGGTTCGCCGTGCAACTTATGCTATTGAGAACGTATTGGTTGAAGATAACCCGAATTTTGAAAAAGTAGTAATTAACATTGTTACTGACGGACAAATCTCTCCGGTAGATGCGTTTAAAAACGCATTGGAAGTTATGTACGCACAAATGGCGGTATTCAACAGCGAAGTGAGCATTAAAACTCCTGCGGCAACTGAGCGCAATGATGAGCATCCTGAGCTTAAACGTTTGGGTGCTCGTATTGAAGATCTTGGTTTAAGTGCACGCAGCTTCAACTGTTTGGATCGCTCTAACATCAAATACATCGGTGAAATCGTAATGATGAGCCAAAATGATTTGAAAGAAGTGAAAAACCTTGGTAAGAAATCGTTTGAAGAGATTTTAGAAAAAATCACTGAGTACGGTTATACTGTCGGGCAAGACTTGGCTGATGAATTGATCAGCGCAATTAAAAAGAAAATCGAAGCTGAATAAGCTTTAAACTATTATAGGAAGTATCTCATGAGACATCGTCACGGATACCGCAAGCTAGGTCGAACGAGCGCACATCGTGAAGCTTTGTTGACCAACCTTAGCATTGCGTTGATTGAACACGGTAAAATCGAAACTACGTTGATGAAAGCAAAAGAACTTCGTTCATTTGCTGAAAAATTGATTACAACTGCACGTACAGGTGATGCAAACGCTCACCGTTCTGTGTTCGCTGTATTACAAAACAAAGAAGCAACGAAACAACTTATGAATGAAGTTGCTCCTAAATATACTGAGCGTAACGGTGGGTATACTCGTATCGTTAAAACTCGCATTCGTCGTGGTGATGCTACACCAATGGCGTACATTGAACTCGTTTAACGAGTTCAATACCTCCCCCTTAAATCGAGCTTCGCTCTAAAACTACCCTTTTCCCATTAGTGCATGTAAAGAGCATTTTTTATACCATAACACAATATTAGAGCGTTTATTTAAAGGTACAATAACTATGATTCCATTTAGCGATGAAGAATTGATACAGCCGGTTCGCAGTGTCATTGATAAAATTCGTCCGAGCCTAGCGTTGGACGGCGGTGATATAGCATTTCTTACAGTTAAGAATGGAACAGTATATGTACAATTACAAGGTGCGTGCATTGGATGTTCAAGCAGCGGTAATACATTAAAATACGGTGTAGAACGTCAATTGCGGATGGATATCCATCCAGAATTAAATGTCATTAACGTACCGCAGGGTATGGAACATCAAATCGACGCATTATAATTTCACATCATTGAGCCGATATTAGAATAATACATAGGAGGGATATCTATGAAAACCATTACCTTATCTAAAACCCTCAAGCAAGCAAATGAACATTTTTTGGCGGGTCAGTACACTGAAGCTTTACGTGATTATTCATTAGCACTTAAAGACCACCCTGATTCTAAAGAGGCCTACAACGGTGCGATTTTATCTGACATGGCTATGGGCGGTGAAAGTGCCGGAGAAGCATTGTTTGACTACTATACAATTTTGCGCAGTGAAGATGTCGAAACGGCGGATACGGTAATTTCTGAAATTTTACAGACAATGGACGGGACATTGGATCAGTTGTCCGGATTGTTTGATGAGACCGTAAAACAGCGTTTGGCATATGAAGACGGTATTATGTACACAGAGTTTAAAGAGTTGGTTGAGAGTGAAAATGATTTTAACCGAATTTTTGAAAACATTATGTTCTCAACGCGTGTCATTATTACCGAGAAAGAAGATTTTGTTGATTTTTTGGATAATCTGATCGATCATGGGTACAAAGAGATGGCACTGAGTTATTTGGAAAGTGCTCTTGGTGTCTATCCGAATGATCGACAGCTTCGCAATTTGTTACGTCGTTTAGCCAAGGGGAAAAGCATTGAAAATTGAGATTGAAGGTCAGCCTTATCGATTCATTAGTGAAAATTCAAGCGATTGCAGCAGTGAATGTGCTTTTTTACTGACAAAGCAAAATGAGAAGTACAAAGAGGATGCTCTTTCCCGTGGGGCTCACTCAATAATCGCCCCAGAGGAATGCTGGAGACTTTTTGGATTGGATCGAATCTGTGTTATCGGTATTACCGGAACGAACGGGAAAACGACAACCGCGAGCGCTATTTATTCGTTATTGCTTGATTTGGGACACAAAGCAGCCATGCAGGGTACGCGCGGCTTTTTTATGAATGATGCGCCGATGGAGGGGAAAACGCTGACGACCCCGAGCGTACTCAATACCTATCGTCATATGGCACACGCAATAGCCTCAGGGTGTGAGTATTTCGTGATGGAAGTAAGCTCTCATGCGATCGAACAAGAGCGGATCGCCGGGATTACGTTCGGATTGAAGATCTTAACCAACATCACTCAAGATCATCTCGATTATCATGCAAGTATCGAAGAATATACACGGATTAAAAATCTCTTTTTCCAAGATGAGACGAAAAAGCTGATTAACAAAGATGAATCCAAGGCTGAGTTTAATTTCAAAAATGCTTTTACGTATGGAGTCGAAAACCCGGCTACCTATAAAATTATTGCCTATTCTCTGAATAACGGTGTAAGCGGCGTATTGAAACATTTCGAAGATCACGTTCCGTTTGTTACTTCGTTGCACGGCTTTTTTAATCTCTATAATATTACTGCGGCAATGGCAGCGGTTCATTTGGTAACCAACGAAAGTCTGGAAAAAATTGCCGATGCGGTTGAAAATTTCGGCGGTGTAAGCGGACGTATGGAGGTGGTTAGCGAATCTCCTCTTGTGATTGTTGATTTTGCCCATACTCCTGATGGGATGGAACAGGTACTCAATGCCCTTAAAGAGAAAGAGGTATTGGTCGTTTTCGGTGCAGGCGGTGATCGTGATCGGACAAAGCGACCATTGATGGGACGAGTCGCGAGTACGTATGCTAAAAAAGTGTATGTAACGAGTGATAATCCCCGCTTTGAAGACCCAGATGCCATTATCGAAGATATTTTGGCAGGGATTGAAGATAGATCGAATATTTTTGTTGATGTTAATCGCAGAGCTGCAATTGCTCAAGCGCTTAAAGAGCGTAGCGGCGATGAAGTGGTTTTGATTCTAGGAAAAGGGGATGAAACCTCTCAGATCATTTACGATCAACATCTCCCGTTTGATGATCGCGTCGTAGCCCGTGAGTTGTTAAAAGAGATTTAAACCGACAAGTTGCTTACTGGAGCTTAATATGCACTGGTAGGATTTGGCTATAATACCGTTATTAATTTGCGGTGTCAAAAGCACACTGATTTCAAGGATGTAGTAGATGGGTATCCCACAACCGGCGTTTTATATTTTCAAATGTGAACAAAGTTCCCCTCCGGGCATGCCAAAACCAAGCTGTGTTAATCCGCAGACTCAGGATTTGTTTCAACATTTGGCTCAAACATTGATGCAAAAAGGTCTCATTGCAACCGTACAACCGATCCGTACTTCATGCATGAACCGCTGTAATGTCGGACCGATTATGTTGGTAGAACCGGGACATGTCATGTATGCGGGACTTACAAAAGAAAAAATCAATGAAATTATCGATCGTCATATCATTGGCGGCGAAGTGGTACAAGAGTATGTTATTCCCTCTGATCTATGGGATACGGCAATCAGCCCTGCTGATATGATGAAGCAGATGGGACGCTAATCGATGTTGATCGAAATGCTCTACAGTAAAATACACCGTGCTACGGTCACCGACGCTAATCTTAATTACGTCGGTTCGATCACGATTGACGAAGAACTTTTGGAAGCTTCCAAAATGCGTGTAGGTCAAAAAGTGGAAATCCTCAACATCAATAACGGTGAGCGGTTTTCGACCTATATTATTCTTGGTGAGCGCGGTCAACGTGATATTTGTCTAAACGGCGCTGCGGCGCGTAAAGTACATAAGGGTGATAAGATTATTATCGTTGCCTATGCCACATACAATGATAATGAACTCGAAAACTACAAACCTACCGTCGTATTAGTCGATGATGAGAATGCAATCACCGACATAATCGAGAAGATATAAGCTCGCTCATGCTACACTTTCGCTAAAAAATAGTGGGAGAACAATGGAGCAGTTTGAAGCATTTTTAAGTTCACATCTTCCAACTGTTGAGAGCTTTCACCCCCATTACGAGTCATCTTTGCATCAAATGCTTATCGGTGGCGGAAAACGGTTTCGCCCGGCACTTTTATTGGGAGTCGTTGGTGCTTATAACCCGCTTTTAATACAAAGTGCCTATTCGGTTGCATTAGCGATTGAACTGCTCCATACTTATTCTTTGATTCATGATGATCTTCCCGCTATGGATAATGCCGATTTGCGTCGAGGTCTTCCAACTCTCCACAAAACATACGATGAAGTGAGTGCCATTTTAGCCGGTGATGCACTTAACACCTATGCCTTTGAAGTCCTTTCCAATGCTCCGCTTTCTGATCGGGTGATTGTTAAATTGGTTCGCTCCCTTGCCTATAACGGCGGAGTGCATGGGATGGTTTTGGGCCAAGCGATTGATTGCCATTTTGAAAATCAGCGTTTAGAATTGGATCAAGTGAAAATGCTTCATATTCACAAAACGGGGAAACTCATTGCCGCATCGTTACAAATGGGGGCATTTATTGTTGGACGTGACGATCTTGCGCACTCTTTATATGATTTTGGGATTGATTTAGGGTTGCTTTTTCAGATTCAAGATGACATTTTAGATGTGACACAAAATGATGAACAAGCGGGTAAGACTACCAATAACGATCAGGCAAAAAATAGCTTTGTCACTTTATTAGGATTTGAGAAAGCTATGGAAGAAGCGGATGTTTTGGCCGAAAAAATTACCCAACAAATGATGAGTTTTGATGAGAATTTGCAGCGTGAGTTGTCACCAACACTTAACCACTACATTAACCGACACAAGGACTAAACGATGAGTAATACAACACGCCAAAAAATGGCTGATACAATCCGCTTTTTAGCGGCAGACATGGTTCAACAGGCCTCTTCAGGACATCCGGGCGCTCCGATGGGATTGGCAGATATCGCGGTTGTTCTCTCTGAACATCTCAATCACAACCCGAAAAATCCAAAATGGCTCAATCGTGACCGTTTAGTCTTCTCCGGCGGACACGGGACTGGATTGATCTATTCCCTTTATTATCTTTGGGGATACGGGTTGGAGATCAGTGACCTTCAAAACTTTCGTCAGCTTGATTCTAAAACTCCGGGACATCCTGAGTACGGTCACACGGCTGGAATTGAGATTACAACCGGACCTTTGGGACAAGGAATTGCCAATGCGGTCGGTTTCGCTATGGCTTCCTCATATGTCGGCAACAAAGTAAACTCAGAAACGGCAGCATTGATCGATCATAAGGTTTACTGTTTGTGTGGTGATGGTGACCTCGAAGAGGGAATTAGTTATGAAGCGTGTTCGATTGCAGGGCATATGGGATTGGATAATCTGGTATTGATTTACGATTCAAACTGCATTACGATCGAGGGATCGACCGAGCTTAGTCTCAGTGAAAATATGAGAGATCGTTTTGAGTCTCAAAACTGGGCAGTTTTGGAGATTGACGGACACAATTTTGATGAGATTGACAGTGCATTGACTCAAGCTAAAACCATTAAACGTCCGGTACTTATCATAGCAAATACCGTAATCGCTAAAGGCGGTGGTAAAATGGAAGGGACTCACCATGCCCACGGAGCACCTTTGGGACATGATGTGATCAAAGAGTCAAAAATTGCGGCAGGGTTTGACCCTGAAGCAACCTTTGCAGTTGATGCGGATGTGTTGGAACGTTTCCGATGTGCGATTGAGAAAGGGGACTTGGCAGAGCGTGAATGGAATCACCGTCTTAAAGAACTCCCTCTTTCTGAGCAAAACGAAGCGTATGAGCAGTTGATGAACCCTGATTTCAGTCGTATCCAATGGCCTAGTTTCGAAAAAGCCGATGCAACGCGTAATACGAACGGTATTATTTTGAACGCCATTGCCAAAGCGATTCCAGGGTTCCTCGGAGGTTCTGCTGACCTTGGACCATCGAATAAAACCGAACTTACCAATATGGGCGATTTCCCTAAGGGTAAAAATATCCATTTCGGTATTCGTGAGCATGCGATGGCATCGATCACCAATGCGATGGCCTTGTACGGTCCGCTAATGCCATTTAGTGCAACCTTCTTCGTATTCAGCGATTACCTCAAACCATCCGCTCGTATTGCTGCGTTAAGCGGAATCCAGCACTTCTTTATTTGGACTCATGACAGTATCGGTGTGGGTGAAGACGGCCCTACTCATCAACCGATTGAGCACTTGAGCCAGTTCAGAGCCTTGCCGAATTTTTATGTTTACCGCCCTGCAGATGGTGCTGAGAATGTCAAATGTTGGCAAAAAGCCCTCTCGATGAAACACTCACCCTCAGCATTTGTCTGTTCACGTCAAAATCTTCCGTTGCTCCCATCCGCAGTTCACGGAGATGCTGAAAATGGTGGTTACTTGCTGATTGAACGACCAAATGCTACCGTTACCATTATGGCATCGGGTTCTGAAGTCGGTTTAGCAATCGAGTCTGCCGAACTCCTCCTATCTCGCGGTATTGCAGCCAATATTGTGAGTGTCCCGTGTTTTGATCTCTTATTAGAACAACCACAAAGTTACATTGATACTATTATCAAGCCGGGGACAAAACGTGTTGCGATTGAAGCGGCACGAGGATTGGAATGGTATCGTTTTGCCGACAGCGTTGTGGCAATGGACGGATTTGGTGCCAGTGCACCTGCCGATAAATTGTTTGAAAAATTTGGATTCACTGCGGAAGCCATCACAGCTAAAATTTAACTTCTGCCTCGTAGAGGCTAGCTTTAGTAGCCCAAGCGGCTAGCGTAGCGAAAGGGATGTATTCCTTTCGCGTCAAAGGAAATAGATGAATGATTCTCCTGAATATTTAGAGAAGAAGCGTTTTTTTGATTCGCTGATTACCCTTTATGGGCGTAATGTAGCGGTCGAAGTACTTCGTGATCAGGATGTACAGATTCACAAACTTCACCTCTCGAAAAGCAACCGCAGTGATGAGACGATAGAAGAGATTATGGCATTGGCCCAAATGCGCGGCGTGGAGATCAAGTACCACACCAAAGAGTCATTATCCCGTATCTCTAAAAACAGTGCTCAGGATCAGGGGGTTGCGATTGATGTCGTGAGTCAAAATTACCGTAGTGCTTCTAATATCGCGACCGATTTACCGGGTTCATTTCGTCTATTAGCGTTAGATGGGATCAATAACCCTCAAAATTTAGGGATGATTGTCCGCTCCGCTGCCGCCAGCCGGATTGACGGCATTGTATTGCCACGCCGCAACAGCACCAAACTCTCACCTTTGGTGATGAAAGCGAGTGCGGGTACATTGTTTAAAATCCCGATCTATTATTGTGAGGATTTGAGTGAAATTCTAACCTTGAAAGACACGGCGATTATTACGCTTTCCTCACATGCACACGATGATATTCACTCGTTGAAAATTCCATCACGTGCAATTTTTGTCTTAGGGAATGAATCGGAAGGGGTGAGTGATGCGGTGATGAGAGCCTCGACACACAGTGTGAGCATTCCCATGTATCGCGGAGTGGAATCGCTCAATGTTGCCGTAACGGCAGGGATTGTTAGTTTCCTACCATAAGGTTATAAGGCCGCTCAATCGCGTCAACCACTTCACCGACACTCATATGTCGGCTTTTTCGTAAAAATTCCTGCCCTTGAAAAAAGATTAGTATTGTTGGAATCGCAAAAACACTAAAATGAGATCCGATTTCGGGAGTTTCCGAGATATCAATACTCTCTGCTACAAAAGTGGGAAAGTTATCCATAATGGCTTCGGTCAGTTTGGGTTTGAGGGCATGACATACATTGCAGGTCGGTGCGCTGAAGTAGAGCATCACTGCGTCATTGGTATTTAGAGTTTGGTTGATTGATTCTAATGTTTGCATAAAGGTATTATAGTGAAATTTCATCGTGCGTATGTAGAGGTAACCAATGTATGCGGATTGGCATGTACATTTTGCCCTCCAAAACTTCATCCTACGACGACGATGGAACTCCCGTTTTTTAAAAAGGTAGTTGAAGAGTTATCCGCTTATACGGATGAGATTGCCCTTCATGTGATGGGGGACCCAATGGTCCTCACCAATTTGAGAGAGTATTTAGAGATTGCCTATGCGAGTGGATTGAAGGTGATGATCACTACGAGCGGATTTTATCTCGATTCGGCACGGCGTGAAGCTCTTTTTCACCCTTCAATCCGTCAGATTAATATATCACTCAACAGTTTTAATAAAAATAGTGTTTCTCGAAGTTTTGAGAGCTATATGGACCCTATCTTAGAATTATGTGATGAGAAGCTGTTGCGGAGTAAAGATTTTTTTATCAATTTAAGAGTTTGGAATTTGGATGAAGAACAGAGTGAAAAAGAGTTTAATGAAAAACTCTTTGAACTTTTAGAGAGGCATTTTGATCTTGAGGAGGGGAGCGTTGCTTCTCAGATCAATGGGGAACGTCAATCGATTCGACTGGCATCTAAAATACTTCTCCATTTTGATCGTTATTTTGAGTGGCCGAGCCTGAGCAATACTCACGAAAGTGACGGTTATTGTCAGGGGCTTGACAAGCAAATTGCTGTTCTCTCTGATGGTCGTGTCGTACCGTGTTGTTTGGATTCAGAGGGGATTATGGAGCTGGGTAACCTGAGAGAGACAAATTTGGGTAAAATTCTGAAAACGAAACGCTCCTTATCAGTTGTCAATGGCTTTGCCAAGGGAATCTGTAGCGAAGAGCTGTGTCAAAAATGCTCCTATAAAGAGCGATTCAATAGAATAAAGGAGTAGCTCATGATTAAATGTTACGTCCGTAATGAAAATGCGATAGCATTTATCGATACGATGTCGGAGCTCGACGGGGATGTAATCGATAAAGTGATATGGATCGATATGCTGATACCGACGTATGATGAGATTATTTTTATCGAAAATACGTTCAATATCAAATTTCCAACCAAACAAGAGACTGAAGAGATCGAGATTAGTTCACGCTACTGGGAAGAGTCTGATCGCATTGAAATTAACAGTTATTTTTTAGTAACAAAGCCTGAGAGTTCTCACAATGAAACCGTCTCGTTTATCCTCTACCGAGATCTGATGATTTCAATACGTTATACAAACTTATATACTTTTGATGAGTTCAATCGAAAATTTTTTGCTACACCCAAACAGTTTGAGACCGGATATGATATTTTTTGTCAAATTTTAGATATACGGATTGATGCGGATGCGGATATCATTGAAAAGCTTTCGAAAGATATTACCCGAGTGCGCAAGCATGTTTTGACCGATTATACGAACGAGGATGAAGAGATATTGGAACGTATCTCTTCATTGGAAGATTTGAATATGCAGCTTCGTGAGAATCTGAATGATAAACAGCGAATTTTGAGTGCATTTCTAAAGTCGAGTAAATATAAGCATTCTCTAAAACACGATATTACCGTTATGCTTAAGGATATCAAATCACTGATTGATTACACCGATTTTAATTTTGAGCGGCTTGATTATCTCCAAAATATTTTCGTCGGAGTTTTGAGTATTGAGCAAAATAAAGTTATCAAGATGTTTACGATTGTTAATGTCGTTTTCCTTCCACCGACCTTGATCGCGAGTATTTATGGGATGAACTTTGATCTTCTCCCTGAGTTGCATTGGAAATACGGCTATTTACTCTCTGTTTGTATGATGATTATTTCATCGATATTACCGGTGTATATCTTTAAACGAAAAGGGTGGATTTAAGAATGATGCCGATTATGGTATGATTCTTAATTACCATTTATAAAAAGGACAAAGAATTGGACAGGCGGATACGCTATTTTATTGAAGACTATTGGGATATCTTTATTGGGATATCTGCAATGGCGCTCGCATTTATTTTTCATACTCAGCATGATTCGATGATGGCTACACTTTTTTCTGCCATTGGGATTGCAGCACTTTCTCTCACGGTTGCTGAAGTAGCGGATATTCTTTCCGAACGTCTCCAAGAGCCTTATGGCAGTTTTGTACTTACTTTTAGCGCCGTTGCCGTTGAGATTATCCTCCTTTATGTTATTTTACTGGAAGTTCGTCACTCTCCCGAAGTCTTAGAAACGGTAAAGGGGGGGATTATTTCGGCGGTTATCGTCGATTTGAATGTTCTCCTTGGACTTGCCGTCTTTTTAGGGGGACTGGCGTATACGCAGCAGCAACACAACAAAGAGACCTCCAGCGCTTACAGTACCGTTTTGTTTGTCGCTTCTAGTGCTTTGCTGGTGCCGGGGTTATTGAGTCACACTGAACATGGAAGTGCTGCATTAACTCATGTCAGTCATTTAATCGCTGGGGTATTGCTCCTTTTTTACATCATTATTTTTATTTTCCAAACCCGTACTCACACCCACTTTTTTAAAGCGACGGCTCGCAGTCGCTTTTTCCGTTTGAAACGAAAACTTCAAGAGGAAGAAGATGCGGAGATTGATGAAAACGAATCAAGCGATTATGTTTTTGAACATCTCAGCACCCCCGTTAATTTCGCGGCGATTTTTGGGTTTATTGCCATTATCGCATTTGGAGCAGAAATCTTTGCCGGTGAAGGTGTTCATATTGCAAAAGAGTACGGTATTTCAGCAGGATTAGCTGGTTTGGTGATTGCAATTATCAGCGTATCTCCTGAGATTTTCACCGCCGTACGTGCAGCGCGTAACGATCAAATTCAGCGGGTTGTCAATATTGCCATGGGGGCTTCAACGGTATCGATTATTTTAACGGTCCCAATTTTAATGATGTTGGCGTATATGTCAGGGATTAATCTTACCCTCGACTTTAACCCGCTTCAAATCGGTGCTTTACTCCTAACAATCCTATTGGTATGGAAAACAACCGATGAGGGGGAGACCAACTACTTTGAGGGGGCATCGCACATGATGTTCTTTCTCAGTTACGCCATTATTGCCGCGTATTATTAACCGATGATCATCCTTTTTTCACCGAGCGAAGGGAAACGGGAGGGGGGAACGCTCCCTCCGCTTACTCAACAAAGCCTTATTTTTCCTGATCTGTATTCGAAGCGTCTTGCAGTAATCGAGCAGTATCAAACTTTGACGCACAGAGGGAGCGACGAAGAGCTGTATGAACTCTTTGGGCTCAAAGATACCAAAGAGTATGAACGGTATAAATTCCCCTTTAGCACAATGCCTACGATGAAAGCGATTGAACGTTACGATGGGGTAGCGTATGATTATCTCTCTTACACGCAACTCTCATTGGAAGTTCAACACTATATTGATACCCATACCATTATTTTCTCCAATCTTTTCGGACCGATCCGTGCCGGTGATTCAATCTTTGATTACAAACTCAAGCAGGGCTCTTCGATCGGAGCTTTTGCGCCTGATAAACATTATAAAGAGAGTTTTAGCGCTGCGCTGGATGAGATGATCGGTGATAATGAGATTTTAGATTTAAGAGCTGGGTATTACGACAAATTTTATATCCCTAAAAAACCAAGTGTTACCTTGAAGTTTCTCAAAGGGGGAAAAGTGGTAAGTCACTGGGCAAAAGCATATCGGGGGATTATCTTACGTGAAGCGGCAAAGCACCAAATATCGTCGATAGAAGAGTTATTGGCGATGAATATCGAGGGATTGATTGTACGTGAAATAATGGAGACGAAAAAGAAAAAAGAGGTCGTTTATTCGATTGTTTGATTTTCTTTCAAATAGGCTTGACTTTTTAGAAAAGAGTGTATATAATTTCGGCTCCATTTCACCAATGCCGGCATAGCTCAGTTGGCTAGAGCAATTGATTTGTAATCAATAGGCCCGGGGTTCAAATCCTCGTGCCGGCACCATTGAATGAAATCGGAAACGCATTACATTTATCAGTGTTAGACCAGATTATGGCCGTGGTGAGATACTCAAGTGGCCAACGAGGGCAGACTGTAAATCTGCTGATTTTTATCTTCGAAGGTTCGAATCCTTCTCTCACCACCATCTGCGGGAATAGCTCAGTTGGCTAGAGCGTCAGCCTTCCAAGCTGAATGTCGCGAGTTCGAGTCTCGTTTCCCGCTCCACTGGGAGCTGAAGTACAATTCGCAATATTTACTTCATCATTACCTTAAGACCGTAAAATAGTTTTTAAGCTTCCAAAATACATTTTATCATTGTTTTATGCTCACGTGGCTCAGGGGTAGAGCACTTCCTTGGTAAGGAAGAGGTCGGCGGTTCAAATCCGCTCGTGAGCTCCAGTAATAATATTGTAATTTTTTGAAAGCTTGAAAGCTATTTCAGCTGTTTTTTGGTATAATTCCAAATTCATTTACACATTCAGTCGGAGGACACTATGGCAAAAGAGAAATTTGAACGTACAAAACCACATTGTAACATCGGTACAATCGGTCACGTCGACCACGGTAAAACTACGTTGACTGCAGCTATTACAGCTGTACTTGCGGTAACAAACGGCGCAAAAATGATGGATTACGATGCAATCGATAATGCACCAGAAGAGCGTGAGCGCGGTATTACCATCGCTACTTCACACGTTGAATACGAAACAAACAACCGTCACTATGCACACGTTGACTGTCCTGGACACGCCGACTATGTTAAAAACATGATTACCGGTGCTGCACAAATGGACGGCGCTATTCTTGTTGTTTCTGCAGCGGATGGCCCAATGCCACAAACACGTGAGCACATCCTTCTTTCTAAACAAGTCGGTGTTCCGTACATCGTTGTTTTCATGAACAAAGAAGATATGGTTGATGATGAAGAGCTTCTTGAGCTTGTAGAGATGGAAATTCGTGAACTTCTTGATATGTACGATTTCCCGGGTGACGATACTCCAATCGTAGCTGGTTCAGCTCTTCGTGCACTTGAAGAAGCAAAAACTGGTGTTCTTGGTGAGTGGTCAGCAAAAATCCAAAAGCTTATGGCTGAGGTAGATGCTTATATCCCACAACCAATCCGTGAAACAGATAAAGATTTCTTGATGCCGGTAGAGGACGTTTTCTCTATCTCTGGTCGTGGAACTGTTGTTACTGGTCGTATCGAGCGTGGTACAATCAAAATCGGTGAAACTATCGAAATCGTTGGTATCCGTGATACACAAACAACTACCGTAACTGGTGTTGAGATGTTCCGTAAAGAAATGGAAATGGGTGAAGCGGGTGACAACTGTGGTCTTCTTCTCCGTGGTACTAAGAAAGAAGATGTTGAGCGTGGACAAGTTCTTTGTAAACCTAAATCAATCACTCCTCACACAAAATTTGAGGCTGAGATTTACGTATTGAGCAAAGAAGAGGGTGGACGTCATACTCCATTCTTCAATGGCTACCGCCCACAATTCTATGTTCGTACAACCGATTGTACAGGTGCTATCACTTTGCAAGAAGGTACTGAGATGGTTATGCCTGGCGATAACGTGAAAATCAATGCAGAATTGATTCACCCAATCGCTATGGAAGAGGGTACTCGCTTCGCTATCCGTGAAGGTGGACGTACTGTCGGCGCTGGGGTTGTTTCTAAAATCCTTGCATAATTTTATCCGGCCCTAGGGTCGGAACATAAGGTCAAACATGCGTGAAAATATCCATTTAGCGTGTGAGAAGTGTACTCGTCGTAACTATCACACAAGTAAAAATAAAAAGACTCATACTGAAAAGTTTTCAGTACGTAAGTTTTGTAAATTTTGTCGTGAACACACGGTTCATAAAGAAGCAAAACTTTAAGTCGTATCCCCTCGGGGATTCTTAATCATATAGGTCAGTAGTTCCAATGGTAGAGCGCCGGATTCCAAATCCGATTGTTGGGGGTTCGAATCCCTCCTGGCCTGCCACCCATTTTCTACTAATGATGCTTACGGGCTTTATTCGTTGGAAATGTCCTGAGGATAGAAATAAATGAAAAATACATTAAGTCAAACCATTCACAATGCGAAAATGGAACTTGCAAAAGTTATTTTCCCGACTAAACCACAAGTGAAACAAGCATTTATTGCGGTTATTGCGGTTGTTACATTCGTTGTGTTGTTTTTAGCACTGGTTGATTTTATTATGTCTTCAACCGTTTCAGCAATTTTGAGTTAAGGAAAAAACATGGCACATCGTTGGTACTCGATTCAAACCTATGCCGGTAGTGAACGCAGTGTTAAAGCCGCTATCGAAAATATCATTGCTGAAAACAATCTTCAAGATGTGATTACAGAAGTAATCGTTCCGACGGAAGATGTTATCGAAGTGAAAAATGGTAAAAAGAAAATCACTGAGCGTTCATTGTACTCAGGGTATGTGTTTGCAAATATGGATCTTAGTATTGATCTTCAACACCGTATCCAATCACTGCCGCGTGTTGCAGGGTTTATTGGTGAATCAAACAAGCCGACTCCCCTTAGCGAGAACGATATTGCGGTGATCTTGGATCGTGTTACGAACCGTTCGGCTCCGAAACCGAAAGTCTTCTTCGACAATGGAGAGATGGTTCGTATTGTTGACGGTCCGTTTGCAAACTTTACCGGTACAGTGGATGAATATGACCTCGAGCACGGAACATTGAAGCTCAATGTTTCTATCTTCGGACGTAGTACTCCGGTTGATATTTCGTACACTCAAGTCGAAAAAATAATTTAATCTCAAAAAAAGGAAGCACAAATGGC
>NZ_MIBT01000032.1:0-3189 GCF_001829605.1 Sulfuricurvum sp. RIFCSPLOWO2_12_FULL_43_24
AATTCACCGTCACTGAAGACGTTGGAGGCAATCTGACGCGTTAAATCATCGGGAGTTGAACCGATACCACCGAAACTGAACATCACAGCATCAGGATCATTTTTAATCACGGAAAAGGTATTATAGATAAGCGTAGGGTCATCTTTAATAATACAAGATGAGAACAGTGTAAATCCGCGTCGGAGCAGTGCATCACGCAAGTACAAAAAATGTTTATCTTCACGACGACCGTTAAGAATTTCAGAACCGATTATTACAGCATAAAAATGGGGAGTTTTCATAAGAAGATTATAACATGAGATTCCCCGCAAGAGGGGAAAGGGAAAAAATTATTTTAATTGTGACAATATTTCTTTTTCAACAGCATCGATTTTTTGCGTTCCGTCGATGGTGATGTATTTTACCGATGTATCAGAAGCAGCAACCCCTTGGTAATAGTTAACAAGAGGGCTGGTTTGTTCATGATAAACACGGAGACGATCGAGAACGACTTCCGCTTTATCATCAGCACGTTGAACTAAATCTTCTCCAGTCTCATCGTCTTTTCCTTCTACCTTCGGCGGATTGAAAACAACATGGTAGGTACGACCTGATGCGAGGTGGGCACGACGTCCTGACATACGCTCAACAATAACGCCATCAGCAACATCGATCTCGATCACGGCATCGATAGCAACACCCGCTTCTTTGAGTGCATCGGCTTGAGGAACAGTACGTGGAAAACCATCAAGAAGAAAACCGTTTTTGCAATCATCTTCTAGAATACGCTCTTTAACCAAACCGATAATGATCTCATCGGTAACAAGTTTCCCCGAATCCATAAACGATTTCGCCAATGTTCCAAGCTCAGTCCCCGCTTTAATCGCGGCACGGAGCATATCACCTGTGGATATTTGCGGAATATCGAATGCTTTGGTCAAAAACTGAGCTTGTGTCCCTTTTCCTGCACCCGGTGCACCTAATAAAATTATCTTCATATTAATTCCTATTAATTAGATTTTTGATTCAAAAAAGAGTTCCATCTCATCGACAATGGCGTCAATAGAACGTTCGCCGTCAATTTTTTTGAGAAGGTTTTTTGATTCATAAAAGCTTTGGATATCCGCTAAGGGATCAGTATACACTTTCATACGGTTGTTAAACACTTTTTCATTGTCATCTGCACCGCGAGCACGTCCTAAAACACGATCGCGCGCTACCTCTTCACTGACAACGACTTCGATAACGCTGACAAGCTCGATAGAGCTATCATTTTGCAAAAATTTGTCCAATTCATCCATTTGTTCAAAAGAACGAGGATATCCGTCGAATAAGATCACGTCAGACGGAGCTGCTTTTATAGCACTCGTAATAGTCTCAATCGCGATCTCGATGGGAACAATAAGCCCTTTAGCGATAAAACTATCAATCTGTTTTCCACGTTCAGAGCCACTGGCTACTTCGGCACGGAGCAAATCTCCGGTAGAGTAGTGAACGATATCATCACTGTTACGTTCGGCTATGATCTGTGCATCGGTCGTTTTCCCTGAACCCGGCGCACCGATGATCAAAAAAAGTTTTTTCATCAATTACTTAGCACTTTCACGTAAACGTATATGCAGTTCACGTAATTGCGTCAATTCGACAGGACTTGGTGCTTGGGTCATGATACATGATGCCCTTTGGGTTTTCGGGAACGCGATAACATCACGGATGCTATCTTTTTTAGAGAGTAACATCATGAAACGATCAAAACCAATGGCGAAACCGCCGTGTGGCGGTGCTCCGAATTTGAGTGCATCAAGTAAGAAGCCGAATTTTTCTTGAGCTTCCTCTTCTCCGATACCCAGAAGTGAGAAAATTTGCTCTTGCAATGCTTGTTTGTGGATACGGATTGATCCGCCACCCAGTTCGGTTCCGTTAAGAACGATGTCATAGGCAATTGATTCGATGTCTTCGAGATGCTCGTGATTCAAATCACGCGGCATGGTGAACGGATGGTGAAGTGCTTTGACACGCCCCTCTTCGATTTCGAACATCGGGAAATCAACAACCCATACAAATTCAAAACGATCTTTGTCGATAAGGTTCATTTTTTCATGTTCAGCAATGAAAATACGGAAACGACCCATGTAATCCCATACGGTTTTTTTATCACCCGCACCGAAGAATACGACGTCGCCCACTTCCATACCGGTACGATCAACAAGGAGTTGCAAATCTTCAGGGCTGAAGAACTTCTCCAACGGTCCTTTGAGACCATCCTCTTTCATTTGGAAATAACCGAGCCCTTTTGCACCGAATTTACGTACATAGTCTTCGAAACTTTTCATTTCCCGTTTCGAGAATGCCAAATCAGCACCCGGAACGCGAAGCGCTTTGATGCGGTTCATTTTTGGATTTGCGGCGATACCTGTGAAAATCTCGTTGTCGCAACGTGCAAAAATATCAATCACATCAACCATTTTAAGATCGTAGCGAAGGTCCGGTTTATCGGAGCCATACCATTCCATCGCATCAGAGTACTTGATACGATTAAACGGCGTCACCACTGTATGACCGGCACTCGCGAACATACCGGTAATCAGCTCTTCGGCAACACGAATAACATCTTCTTGGTTGCAGAAGCTCATTTCTACGTCGATTTGGGTAAATTCCGGTTGACGATCTGCACGTAAATCTTCATCACGAAAACATTTTGCAATTTGAAAATAGCGATCAAATCCACCCACCATCAAAAGCTGTTTAAAAAGTTGAGGAGATTGGGGGAGGGCGTAGAACTCACCTTCATGGACACGACTTGGTACAAGATAGTCACGTGCACCCTCAGGGGTTGATTTGGTGAGAATAGGGGTCTCTACTTCCAAAAAGCCTAAGCTGTCTAGTACATTACGGGCTGCAATAGCTGCTTTAGAACGGAGTTTAAATGTGTTATACATTAATGGATTACGTAAATCAAGATAACGGTATTTGAGACGTGTCTCTTCGCCGACATTATTGTCTCCGATAACAAACGGAACCGGCTCAGAGCGGTTTTCAATAACGAGCTCATCCACAACCACTTCAATTGCTCCCGTTTTTAAACGCGGATTTGTCAAACCTTCACCACGTAAACGGATACGCCCATGAGCGATAAGGACGAATTCATCACGAACTTCGCTCGCCAATTTATGCGCATGAGCATTGTCAGCCGGATCACATACAAGTTGA
>NZ_MIBT01000033.1:0-12228 GCF_001829605.1 Sulfuricurvum sp. RIFCSPLOWO2_12_FULL_43_24
TCCCATTCCGAACCCGGAAGCTAAGACCCTCATCGCTCATAATACTGCATCTTTCAGGTGTGGAAACGTAGGTCGCCGCCTGGCCTCAGATTTATCCTTCTTTCAACTTCTTCTTAAATAATCATCATTTAATTTATTACATCTTGATAAAACAATCCTATATTGACTTGTAATACCCTCTTTTTTTCATTCTCTGTTTTTAATCTCTATTTCATTCCTTACTGAGTATCACAAATATGTCACGCAATGTGTTACATTATTGCACAATGTGACAAATTCGTTATTTATTCATTTACTTACATAAAAATCACGATTTACAACTTATACTCCATAAATGAAGAAATTCTACTCTTTTTGACGCTTTATTGCTGATAAGTAAAAGATATAAGTCGTCATATTACAGATATGATCTCTATTATAAGAAAATACAATAATGTGATAGTTTCGTGTTAAGTTTCGATTAATTTTATCAGACCTATAATGGTGGTGTAAGCGAGCTGATCCAAGCTCAATCTATAAACTTATCGAGGAGAGTTAATGAAACGTTCAATCAAAATCGCGGTAGCTGCTGCCATCGCTCTTAGTGCTACATCTGCATTTGCAACAAATGGGGATAATCTGATCGGTGTTGGTGCGAAAGCACGCGGTATGGGTGGTGCCGGTATTGGTATGTCTCATGGTGCAGAATCAGCGCTTGCGAATCCTGCAATGATTTCTACGGTAAAAGGAACTGAAGTATCTTTCGGTGGAACCGTCTTTATGCCTGATGTTTCTACAGACACTGGCGCAGGTATGAGTGCTGGCTTTATTAGTAGTGATGCTGATCTGTCAGTAATTCCAGAAATAGCAATTGCACAGAAAGTATCAGATAATTTTACCTGGGGTATTGGTATGTATGGTACTGCTGGTATGGGTACAGATTATCGTGATGAAGCTACAACAACCGGAAACTTCAATATGGTGACAAATCTTCAATTGATGCAGTTTGCTGTTCCATTGGCATATAGTACAGATGGTTTTACGGTTGCAATTGCTCCAATTATGCAATACGGATCATTGGATATTCAATATCGAACCGGTGCTGGTGCTACGGGAACAGGTGTAGCTCAAGATCTTGGTATGGGTTACAGTCTTGGTGCAAGTTATGGAATGTCAAATTTTACTTTGGGTGCAGTATATAAATCAGCAATTGATATGACGTATGACAAAGTGTTGAGCACAGCTGGAACAGGGTTCGGATTGACTCTTGCGGATAATCTTGAACAACCTGCTGAAATGGGTGTAGGTGCATCGTATAAAATGGGTGAACATACATTTGCTGTTGATTATAAAAAAATCAAATGGTCAGATGCAAATGGATATAAAGATTTTAAATGGGAAGATCAAAACGTTTATGTTATTGGTTATGAATATGATGCTGGAAATTGGGCGGCACGCCTCGGTTATAACCATGCAAGTAGCCCAATTAAAGAGCAATCAAGCGCTGGTACCGGCCATGTATTGAACGTATTAAATCTTCTTGGCTTCCCAGCAATTGTAGAAGATCATTATACTGTTGGTGGAACATATGAGTTTAGTAAAACAACATCAGTCGACCTAGCATACTCTTATAGCCCAGAAACGGAAGAGTCTTTTGGTGCAACTGGAGCAGGTCTTGCAGGTAATGTTAAAACAAAACATAGCCAAGATGCAGTGACAGCACAACTTAACTTCAACTTCTAAGAAGTTTTACGTCATCCTGAACTTGATTCAGGATCTCAGGATTGCGGATTCAGTCCGCAATGACGAAAACCATGATTCACAATCCATTCACTTTTCTCAGCGATAATTAGAGTTCACAGATCATGAATTGTTATTATCGTTTTTTTGATGTCTTTGTGATAAAATAACTCTTACATTCGTAAGGGCATAATTACGGCTCAAAAGCGATTATACGGAGGAGAATCTTATGTTTAACAGACTATTACTAGGTGCGGCGGCACTATCGCTCGCAGCGTCAATGGCATTTGGTGCCCAAGGGGCAAAATTTTATATCGGTGACGGCGATAAAGAAAAAGCGTATATGGATATGGTTAATAATAAGATCACAACCATCGGCTTTGTCCTCTCAGACCCGCATGAGCGTATTAATGATGCGTACAAAACCAAATACGGCGGGACAAATCTCGATAATCTCGGATTTTTCTCGGTCACTAAAGATGCGGCAGTGGGACCATTGCTTATGAAAGAGCCGAGTCTGGGTGGATTCAGTCCATTTAATCTCCATGTTTATAAAAAACAGAGTGAAGATAAAACCTATGTAGGTCACATCACACCGGAAACTATGCTTGATATTACCGGTGTTAAAGATGCTGATGTACGTGCTAAATTTATCGCAACGTTTCCTGAACTCGATGCGATGATCGAAAAAGAGATCGGATCTAAAGTTCAGATCGTAGAATACAGTGCTCTTCCGGCGAAACCTATGATGACATTTGAGCTTACGTTTGAGCGTGGTGCGAGTTTGGATGCTTTCATCGCTGATTTCCAAGGTAAATTTGAAGAAGTATTTGAAGCCAATCAATATATCATTGCAGGATATAAAGATATTAAAGGCTCAATGAACGATGCAAATATTGAATTTGGCCGTTTTGATGCATATTGGGTTTATTCTCTCTGTCATTTTAAATTCTCGGAAGGGATTTTTAACCAAGGCCGTCCGGATGCAGGTGCTTTAGCACCATGTTCAATGTACATGTATGTTGAAAAAGGGTCAAATAAATTGATGATCGGTATGCCGCGTCTTGCGACTTGGACAGCGGTTATGGGGATTAAAGATCAAAAAATGAACGATTCAATCACGGCGCTTGACAAAGAGATTGTAAAAATTATGACTGAATTGGGAGCAAAAGAGCTATGAAAAAATTCTATACACTACTCATGAGTGCACTTGTTATCGGATTTTGCGGCTGCGCGGGAACTTCTCCTGAAGCCGAAGCAGGCGTAAAAGTTGAAAAAGTGGTTGCAACCTATAAAATTGCTTCGTACGTAACGGTAGATGAGGCAAAAGCAAAACTTTCTGCTGGTGGTTTTGATGTAGTCGGTACGTATAAAACCGATTCGGGAACATCTGTGCTTTATACCAATGCCGCAATGAAAGCAATGGCAAATAAACCATCACGCGGCCTTGCAGCGGTAGGACGTATTTTGGTGGATGATGAGCGTAAACAAATCAGTATCGCCAATCCGGTTTATTTCGGAAAAGCATTTATGCAAAAAGAGTATAACCACGCAGTTGCGTCGGCAACACTTGCTTCACTCGGAAAAGCATTTGGCCCATTAAAAGAGTCAACCGACAAATGGGAATTTGATGGATTAGCGGGATACCACTTTATGGTTGGAATGCCGTATTATGAAGATATGAGTGTTGTGGGTGAAGGTTCTACCGCTGATCTGGTAGCGAAAGCACAAAAAGCCAAAGGGACCACGGCCGTTGTAAAACTCGGGGATGACCGTTATGTTGCTTTTGTTGATTTAGAACGCCGCACAAACGGATTTGTAAAAAAAATCGGAACTCAAAACGGACAATTGCTTCCGTGGGCAGTATTGATTGAAGATGGTAAAGCAAAAGCACTCAGTGCGAAATATTTTATCGCGATCAGTTATCCGTTGCTTACAATGACTGAATTTATGACGATTGCAACCGTACCGGGTGCGATTGAAAATGATTTGAAGAAGATTTTTAAATAAATCTACCTTGTCACCCTGAACTTGATTCAGGGTCTGAGAGATGCCGAATCAAGTTCGGCATGACTGCTTTTTTATACTTTAAACTTCACCGCTTTCAACATATTCTCTACAATTTCACGATAATAACTTTTCAATTCATCGCTTCCCAAAACAACCGGCGGTTCACCGTTATCGCTCCCTTCACGGATGTCCATATTGAGAGGAATCTGCCCTAATAAGGGGATGTTATAACGCTCCGCTAATCGTGCACCGCCGCCGCTTCCGAAAATATCATAACGTGTTCCGGTATCAGGAGCCACAAAATAGCTCATGTTTTCCACTAATCCCGCCATCGGGACATGGATGTCTTGGAACATTCGGATAGCGCGGCTGACGTCATCACTGGCTACGAGTTGTGGAGTAGTAACGATTACCCCCGCAGTGATAGGAAGTTCTTGCGCCATGGTGAGTTGGATATCACCGGTTCCCGGAGGCATATCGATCACCATAAAATCGAGTTCTCCCCACTCTACGTCTTCAAGAAACTGGATGAGTGCGGAGACTGCAACGGATGAGCGCCAAACGAGTGGAGTATCGGACGTAGGGGTAGTGAGTGCAACACTCATAATTTTAAGGCCGTAGTTTTCACTCGGGATGATTTTATTATCATCACTCCAGCGGATTTTTTCCAAATCGGTGTTCGTGAGACGGGGAACGTTAGGGCCATAAACATCGGCGTCCAAAATACCTACACGGTATCCTTTTTGAGCCAGAGCAATGGCGAGATTGACGCTCACGGTACTTTTACCGACTCCCCCCTTACCGCTTGTAACCGCAATAACATTTGCAGCATACGGTGCACGGTTATTCGGGTTGGCACTGTTTCCGTAGTTGGTGTCTTTTTGTATTTGAGCTTTTTTTGTGATATTGAGGGTGGCAAATTGTTCACTAAAAGAGGATTCAATGGCTGATTTTACGGTGAGATACGAGTCGTCACTAACGGTTAGAAGCTCGATATCTGCATGAGTGCCGGTTACTTTGACTTCGGAAATCAGTTTGAGTTCACCGAGGCTGCGGCTAAGGCCCGGATACGGGAGAGACTGGAGTGCATCGGTTAATTCTTTAGTGTTCATACGGATTTCCTCTCGCTTCACGAGCCAACAGGGCTTTTGTTCCGTTGGCTTTTTGTGCTAGTTTCGCCAGTGCGGCTCGCGACGACGGGTATTCTAGGCTTAAACGATGGCATGTATTAATACGTTCGTCAATCAGAGTGTTTAACGATGCGATAACTCCTTGAAGTGTACCGATTTTGTTCGATTCATTGAGTAAATCTTTGATAAGCATCTCACGTGAATGCATTCGAAGTTCTAATCCGTTAGCGTTGCCAATAGCAATGAAATCGGTTGCGCTGAGATAAAGACCTGAGAAAAAAGTGTTTAGAAAATGGTTTTCTAAGGTCATAAATTGGCTGCGTTCTTCAAAATGGCGTTTTTTCATTCACGCTCTCCCAAATTGGCATGTGCCGCTTTGACAACATCGGGATCGTTATCGCCCAGAAGGGTCGTGATAATCTCTTTAGGAGCTGAACGGTTTTCAGCCAAACGCATCCGAACCATTTTATCGTTATCATCACATAAAATTTTGAGCAATTTAGGAGGGGTGTTCGGATTGCCTGAAAGACCGTCACGGACAATTTTTTCATCGCTAAAGAATTTTTCCAATACATCACTCGGTGTTGAAGGGTTAGCAGCAACAAGCGCACGTACGAGATTGATAGAATCGGTTGCGAGGTGGCGAAGCACTTCAACCGGCGTATGCGGGTTTTTGGCAACGGCCCAGCGTGCTCCCATATCAACGGGGTTACTAGCGATATCAATCAAAAGTTCAACCATGATAGGGCTGTACTCACGTTCACGTTCATAGACAGAAGTACGTAAGGATAGGTTCATTGCCACTTGCCCTACGAGTTGTTTATCGGCTTTAAAAGCATTATAGATGGATTGTACCCCTTCGATAGGAAGAGTTTTGTCTTCGAGAAGTTCGATTAATGTTGCGGTATCAGAAGCCGCAATAGCATTGCGAAGAGCAGTGTCAGCCATAATTATTTCCTTTCATATTATTGTGATAAAAATAATCGTCATACTATCAAAAAGTGATTAAAATGTAAGTATTAGTTATAGCATGTAAGTCAAAAAAAAGGGTGAGCTGTATAAGAAAACGTAAAATAACGGGCAATCATGCTTTATTTCGATTTTGTGATAAATATGTAACAAATTGTAATGCTAGTGTGTATCAAAAAAAGTAATTTACCGTTTATTAAGAGTCTCATCTCTATAATGGAAGCGGTAATTCCGTAAATTAACGCACCAATGTGTGCAGATTCAAATAGAAGAAGGAGCACGGATGAACAGATTGCTAAGAACACTATGTGTTGCGGCATCACTGTCGGCATCGACCGTACTAATGGCAGCCGATGGGTATAAGGATAATAATATTCTTATCTCTGCCGAAGAAGCGGTCAAGCTGATTGGTAATCCAAAAGTGATGTTCGTATCGGGTGATAACGAAGATATTTATAAATTGGGCCATATTAAAGGGTCGGTTGAGATGTACGCTCACCACCTTCACCATTCAGAGATTGATGGTGAGATGCACTGTGCACCCCTTTATCGCTGTATCGATGATGCCGAACAGACAATCGGTAAAAAAGGGATCAGCAATGATATGATGGTTATTGCGTACGATGACTTCAAAGGTCCGAATGCAACGGGTGTGTATTCATTTTTTGACAGCTATGGTCATAAAAATGTAAAAGTACTAAACGGCGGGCGTGCGGCTATGATGGCGGTCGATCCGGCTCAAAAAGAGTACGATGCATTGAACAAAGATCTCAAAGCAGCTAAAAAAGCAGAGAAAGATGCAAAAGAAGCACTTAAAAAAGAGGGTGCTGACAAAGCTTCTCTTGATGCTACAATTAAAAAATCCTCTGATGATGCAAAAGTACTTAGTACAAAAATGAAAGAGGTTGAATCTCGTCTTCTTGTCGTCAAAGGGGATGAAGTTGTAACGCCAAAAACCTATAAAATTGATCCTAAGAAAATCAAATGGAATGTTATCGCGGATAAAAATGAAGTGAAACACGCGATGGAAGATATCCTTAAAAACGGTAAAAAATCCAAATACGTTATTATCGACTCACGCGGTATCGGCGAGATCGTCGGTGAACGTAAAATGGATAACGTTGCACGCGGCGGGCACGTTCCGGGTGCAACATTTATCGAGTGGAGCCAAATCTCTGATGCTGATAAAAAGCTCTCTTTCAAATCAGCGGCTGAGATTCAAAAAGTATACGATAACTATGGTATTACACCGGACAAAACAATTTACGCATACTGTCACGTAGGTGCGGGACGAAGTTCGGAACATATTACGGCACTTCAATTGTTGGGTTACAAAAACGTCAAAGTATTCACAGGAAGCTGGGATGTTTGGGGTAACGACATGAACCTTCCGATTAAACGATAAGGCTAAGACTATGACAAAAGTAATGAACAATCAACGCCGTGACTTCCTGAAAGTTTCAGGGATGACGGCAGCGTTAGTAGCCTCACAAGGTTCACTATTCGCTAAAACCAATGTAATGTCAGTTGAAAACGGTAAAGAAAATTATCCGAATACCAACTATACTGAAGATATGTATCGTAACGAGTTTTCGTTTACTTATGGGAAGAAAGAGGAACACGGGTTTGCATACCACTGTGTTAACTGTCAAGGTAACTGTGCTTGGGAAGTTTGGTCTCATAACGGTGTTGTAACCCGTGAGAACCAATCGGCTCGTTATCCGGTAATCAATGCAAAAATCCCTGACTTTAATCCTCGCGGATGTAACAAAGGGGTACAGCATTCACAAGTTATGTACCAAAAAGATCGTATTCTTTACCCGATGGTTCGTGTCGGTGAACGCGGTGAAGGTAAATGGAAACGTGTTAGCTGGGATGAAGCGGCTGAGCGTGTATGTCAAGAGATTTTCAATTGTATGACTGATCCTGAACGCGGTCCGGACAAATTGATGGTTCACGCCGGTACGGGTCTTCTTACTGAAGGTCGTCGCGGTGCGCCATTGCGTTTCTCGACACAGCTTGGTGCGATTCGTATTTACCCATCATCCTACCTCGGAGATATGTTCTCGGGTGCGGCGATTGCGTACGGTGAAGGTAACCTTGGTTGTACATGGGATTTCATGTATAACGTCGATACTGCGGTAATGTGGGGCGGAAATCCATCGGTTTCTCGTATCCCGGATGCTCACTTCGTGTGGGAAGGGAAATACAACGGGGCAAAAATCATCACGATTACCCCAGAGTTCAATGCAACGGCTAAATCATCCGATCTTTGGATCCCGATCAAAGCCGGTTCAGATAATATCCTTGCAATGGGTGTTATCAACGTTATTTTGAACGAAAAACTTTACAAACCAGAGTTTATGAAAACCTTGACCGATCTTCCGTTCTTGGTTGATACTAAAACTCAAAAAATGATCCGTCGCACCGACATGGAACATGCCGCGAATGATGAAGATCATCACAAATACAATGAAGAATTCTATTGTATGAATAAAGCAACCGGTAAAGTTGCATTGATGCCGGGTACTGAGGGGAGCAGTGAGAAATCACTCCGCCTTGATGATCACGGTATTGTTCCTGAACTCGAAGGGTCATGGACAATTAAAGATATGCACGGGCACGATCGTAACGTGACCACGGTATTCGAAATGCTCAAAAAATCAGCGGCAAAATTCAGCCCTGAATCGATCCAAGAAGTGACCGGTGTTCACCCTGATACGACTCGTCAGCTTGCACGTGATATCGCGATCCCTAAAGTCGTTGAGATCACAACCGGATTCTCGTTGAACAAATATTTCAACGGTGTAATGACAATTTGGAACATCGCTTCGATCTGTGGTTTGACAGGACGTATGGGACCATACGGCGGGATTAATACGGAAAATGAATTTACCCTCTCAGGTTTGGGTGCACTTTCTGGATTTAGCGGCAAATACAACGCACGTTTCGGATCAGGTTTCGTCGGTGAGTTCGTATTTGGTGACGGTATGAAAACGTTTGATCAATACTTCGGCGACGAAGACGTTAAACGCGCTCAAAACGGTATGTCTAAAAAAGAGTACATGGCGGTATTGGGCGAAATGCTTAAATCAGGTGAAAACGATAAAGTGAACCAAGCGTCTAAACACGGTAATGTGAATAAACCGTGGTGGCAGCCCGATTGTGCTCTTATCGTAGCCGACTCAAAATTCCGTCGTAACAAAGGGAATGAATATCGTAAAGCGTTCTTGAACAAAACGAAATTCTATGCGTATGTTGATTACCGTATGTCTGAAGCGGCACAATATGCTGACATCTTGCTTCCGGCGAAATCACACTATGAAGTGTATGACCTTCGTACTTCTCCGGGTTATCACCGTTTCACCAATTTGGCTCAGCCGGTTGCAAATATCAAAAACATCGGTGAATCGATGGATGAATGGTCAATGTTCACTTTCTTGGCTAAGAAAATGGAAGAGTTGGCAAACCGTTCCGAAAACATCTCTAAAGCAAAAGTTAAAGATCATCCGAAATTCGCGAAACCGGGTTTCCATGATTTGACTATTTTCCACAAAGAATTTACCAACACCGATGCCGAGTCTGAGGGTGCGGGTGAAGTCTACCTCGGAACCGATAAAATGGCAGTACAAGCGGCATTGGAAAAATGTGAGCAGTATGAGCCGTGGACGATGGAGAAAATGTACAAAGTGGGCGGTTTCTTGCTGATCAATGAAAAAGCGGCAAAATCATCTCCATTGTATTCTGACCGTCCGTTTAACTCGAACGAAGACCATTTGTATAAAATGGAGCGTTTAGAGACGGTTTCAGGTCGTCAAACATTCTACGTTGACCATGAGATGTACATCAAAATGGGTGCGGCAACCAACACAGGTATGGAAGGGATTCGTCCGCAGTCGAAAGACTATCCGTATGTGTTTATGACACCGCATGCTCGTTGGTCTATCCACTCGAACTACAAAACGTCACGTACGTTATTGCGTCTTCAGCGCGGCGTCCCTGCAGCACAAATTAACCGTGTGGTTGCAGAAGCTAAAGGGATTAAGGATGGTGAAACTATCCGCATTTACAATGCTCTCGGCGAGTTCTATGCGATGGCGAAACTCTCTTCATCTGCACCGGCAGATGGGTTGGTTCTTGAGCATGGATGGGAACCGTACATGTATTTGAAAAACAAAGGGCACAATGAAGTTGTACCAACGTCATTGAATCTGCTTGAGATGGCTGATGGATGGGGGCACTTGAAATTTGGTGGCCTATGGGATGGTAATCAGTACGCTTATGATGGCGCCGTGAATTACGAAAAAGCAAAAGACGTACAGTATTAAGGGGTTTAGATGTCTAAAAGACAATTAGCAATGGTAATGGACCTGAACAAATGTATCGGGTGCCAAACATGTACCGTAGCATGTAAAACGCAATGGACGAACCGTAACGGTCGTGAATATATGTATTGGAATAACGTTGAGACCTATCCAGGTACCGGTTATCCAAAAAACTGGATGGAACTTGGCGGCGGATTTGACGCTGCAGGTGACCTTCAGCCGGGTGTAATCCCTAACCTCGAAGCCGATTACGGGGTACCTTGGGATTACAACTACGAATCATTGATGGGCGGACAAAGCGACAGCAACCATTTTCATCCGCACGTTTCTCCAACATGGGGACCGAACTGGGATGAGGACGAAGGTGCGGGTGCATTCCCGCAAGACAACTATTTCTTCTATTTGCCGCGTATTTGTAACCATTGTACAAATCCGGGCTGTTTGAGTGCGTGTCCTCGTGATGCGATTTTCAAACGTGAAGAAGACGGGGTTGTATTGGTTGACTTGGATCGTTGTCAAGGTTACCGCTACTGTATCGCGGGATGTCCATACAAAAAGATCTATTTCAATCCGAAAATCTCTAAATCAGAGAAATGTATCCTTTGTTTCCCACGTATTGAGCAGGGCTTGCCACCGGCATGTGCGCAACAATGTGTCGGACGTATCCGTTTTGTCGGATTCTTGGATGATGAAGAATCGCAAGTCCACAAATTGGTACACAAATACAAAGTAGCGTTGGGTCTTCGTTCAGACTACGGTACGCAACCAAACGTATACTATATCCCTCCGACCGAATCTCCGGCGAAATTTGACGCTGAGGGTAAAATCATCGAGGGCTCAACCCGTCTTCCGATTGGCGAACTTGAAAAATTGTTCGGACCGGAAGTTCATGCTGCGATTAAAACACTTAAAGCGGAGATGAAAAAGCGTAAAGAGACCGGTGTAAGTGAGCTTATGGATCTATTGATCGCATACCAACACTCCGATATGTTCCGTTTGGACAACAACTACTACCAACAAGTAGCGAAAGAGAATAAACGTAACCCATTGGCTCCGGTCGATACACGTTACATCGCCGGTAAGTTTACAAAAGCTGGAGGACACCACTAATGAAAAAGCTTCTTACAACTATTCTTTCATTGGGTCTTGCCGCTTCTGCGGCACTCGCGGCTGATCCCGCGATTACAGCACTAAAAGTATCTGAACCTTTGGATACGATTAAAGCTGATTCGGCTGTATGGTCAAAAGCAAAGTTTGAAACCGTAATGCTTTATCCGCAAACCGCAATCTATATGAACGATAAAAAAGCCAATTCGCTTCCTGAAAATGTAAATCCGAAAGCAAAAAAAGCACAGGTTGCTGCCCTTTATGATGGCAAAAACATTGCCTTGCTTGTTAAATGGGCTGACGGTACGAAAGATGTGCAATCGAATGTCTCGACAACCTCTTACAGTGACGGTTTTGCCGTTCAATTTGCTGGGGTAACGAAAGTACCACAAGTACTTCCATACATCGGTATGGGTTCAACCGGCCGTCCGGTAGTCGTACACCTCCAAAAAGCAATGGAGAAAGTGTACGAGCCAAACGGTAATAAAGACGTTGCTCATCAGATCAATCGCCAGCAAACGGGAGTATTTGGTCAAGAACTGGCTGAATTCGACGCGAAAGTGGCAGCTTTGGCAAATCACGACTATGAGAAAGTTTTTGTCGGTGAAGGGTACCGTTCTTTGACCGAAATCAAAGACGGTTCTGTCAAATCAAGCTCAGCTATGACGTATACAGCGAACGGCTGGAGTGGAACACTGAGCCGTCCTCTTAAAGACGCATATGTAAACTTGAGCGGTACCGTTCCTGTATCGATCGCCGTATGGGACGGTACAAAAATGGGACGTAACGGTATCAAAAACTTAAGCCCATGGATTGCTATTAATCTTGAGGGGCAAAAATCGAATGCAGCAATGCTCGCCGAATTGTCAACTGATTCAAAAGGTAATGTGGCAAAAGGTAAAGAAGCGGCTGCCGCAAACGGATGTAACGGATGTCACCAAATCGAGACGGTTGATCCGACGTCATTT
>NZ_MIBT01000033.1:12239-16142 GCF_001829605.1 Sulfuricurvum sp. RIFCSPLOWO2_12_FULL_43_24
GATGTCACCAAATCGAGACGGTTGATCCGACGTCATTTTTGGCACCGTCACTGAAATATGTCGGGGGTTACTCTTCAGTTGCCTATTTACGTGAGTCAATCGTAAAACCCTCAGCCGTTGTCGTGCCGGGGTATAACCGCAATGCACATGCCAATACCCCTTGGTACAATATCGAAAAAGGGAAACGTGTTTCTACGATGACCGATTATGGTTTCTTGGACAAAGATACGGTTGAGAATATCGTAGCGTATCTCAAATCTCTCAAAGCGGAGGTAGAATAATGAAAAAGCTGTTATTGCTATGCGCTGCACTGGTATTTAGTGCATTCGCCAATGAGCCAGAAGAGTTTGAAGGTCTCCTAACAACTCCGGGATGTGCCGCTCAAGGTGCATTTGCCGATTGTTATTTGGAAAACTATGTGTGCGGGTCAGACGGATGTTTTCGTACAACTGAAGCCGGTGTAACGACAAAAGATGCGAAGTATGCATTGTATCAACACGCTACCGGTAAAGTTTATACCATTGACACCACTAAACTGAAACTTTCTGAAATGCGAGAAGGGATCAATAAAAACGGCGTTATTGTTATCGGTACACTTGATACTGCTACCAATACGATTAAAGCAACCGAGTTTAAGTCTCCTCCACCGCCGAAAAAATCGTTTTTTAAAGGGTGCTTATAAGCACCTTTCTAACCCCGTTGGGGTTAGAATCTTAATTGTCCAAACTTTGCTGTCTTAAAGTCCTCCTATGACACAATCCCTTACTTTTTTTTAGGAATATTTTGAATGAATAACGAATACCGACTTTATATTTATGCTTTTTTGTCTCGCGTCATGAGCGATACCCCTGACCGTCGTTTTATCCATGATCTCAAAAATAATGCATCACTCTTAGAGATTATAGGTGAAGAGACAGAGAGATGGATTAGCTCTTCAGAGATAGAAGAGATATACGATCAACTCAATACGGATTACACCTCAATGTATATCCTTAATACCCAGCCGGTAGAGTCGTTTGTCCTCGATGCGAAGAATGAGACGCTGGTAGGGCTTCAAAATCCTGTTATGGGGTTTTATTTTACCCATGGATTTGAAGTCAACATGGATCAAACGCAGATTATGGCACCGGATCATTTGGGAATCGAGTTTGCCTTTATGCAAACACTGGTTTATCGAAATGAAGAAAAGTCGCAATTTGAATTTTTAGATCAGCATATATTTCCATGGGTAGTTCCGTATATGATGGGGATGAAGAGTATGGCGGATACGCCGTTTTATCGGGACATGTGTGATTTTATCATCGAATTTTTAAGTGCTGACTATGAGTATTTGTCTCAAGGATCACAGAATGGGTAACATTAATTTTGTTCAAAAAAGCAACCTTTTTAGCTATACGGCAACCCGTTGTTTACGAAATGAGTATTATCACAACGATTGTACAATCTGTATCGATCTTTGTCCTAAAGCGGCTTTTCATATCGTCCGTAACAAGCTGACACTTTTTGAAAATGAGTGTGTCGAATGTGCAGGGTGTATCGGAAGCTGTCCAAGCGAGGCGCTAGAGATCGAGAGTTTCGATCCGAACGGCTACGCTGCATCGTACCAGCATATCGAAGAGGCACCGACGCTATCGTGTAAAGTTACGACACCGTGTTTGGGTGTTTTTGATGTTGAGCATTTTACGGTTATGGCATTGCGAGGTGAGCGAAACGTAACGTGTGATATGAGCCACTGTAGCGGATGTGTTCTTAATGAAAACGGAAAGTTGGAAACATCAATTCGTGAGAAGATCACGGTGACAAACCAGTTTTTAGAGACGATTCAAAAGCCTCATCGTATTGAAACCATTGATGAAAAAGAGGAGCAGGCAGATCGTCGTGCCCTTTTCCGCAAAGGGTTTGAAAAAGTAAAAGAGTCTTTGGTTGAGGAGTCAGTTGCCCATCTCTCAATGACCACGGCGCACCATAAATTGCCCGATCAAAAAATGCCGCTGAAGCGAATTTTGCTCAAAAACTCTCTCAAAGAGATTGTTGTCGCTTTGGAGCAAACAGAGTTTAAAGAGAGCAGTCCGCTGTTTTTTAATAAACAAATTAATTTTGAAACCTGTACCAACTGCGGAGACTGCACCCAGTTTTGTCCTACCGATGCATTGTTTCCAACCAGTGATAAACAGGGGATTTATTTTTCTCAGGGCAAATGCATCGGATGCGGTATTTGTGAGGATATCTGTAAACCCAAAGCAATTAGTGCCAAAGAGGGCTTTGATTTGGTGAGTGTGGCGTATGAGCGCTCAGAACAGCTGGTTCGTTATGAGATGGTAACGTGTCATGAGTGCCGCTGTCCTTATCCCTACAAAGGGGGCGATCCGATCTGTGATCGTTGTAGCAGTTTTATGGTCAATCACGCCAATATGTTTACGTTAGCGCGGGATATGTAATCCGCGCTTACTTTTTATCCATAGCGTCTTTTGCACCTTTTAGGGCACCTTGCATCGTTGATTTTGCAACACTCCACGCTCGTACCCCCATCGCTTTTGCATCCTGAGCCGATTTTGAGTTGAGAATTTTTGCACTTTTTTCAGAGACATTACGGGTTAGTTTTGAAAGACGATTTCGCAGAAGTTCAACGGTCTCTTTAGAAAGATGTTTGATCTCTTCGGTATCGAACCGGATATCATCGCTGATAGCTTCTAAACGTCCAATCATGACCGATGAATTACGGTTTTTTAGGGAGTGGATCACTTGGGTGAAAAGGGTATCAATATTATCGAGCTCTTCTTCAATCGTTTTGTACTCGGCACGGTAAAGGGCTTTTACCTCTTCAGGAACATAGAGGAGGTATTGATGGAACTTTTCGATCGATTTGTAAAGCGCTGAGCGGATACCGAGCAAGGTACCGCGTAAAATGCTCTCCGCTTGGTTTGGTGTTGCTTCTGCCAGATTTAATGCGCTTTGGAGGATACTTCCTAAGATACGTCGAATACGAACGGCATTAAGGACATTGGCATTAAGGGTTTCAAAGGTGATCTCTTTGATGATTTCATGGAGTGTTTCTTCAATGTCGGAACCTTTTTCAAGGGTTGTGATAATGGCACTTTCAATCATCTCCTCGAGAATATCGAGAAGATCAACGGATTGAATCTTGATTTGGTGGAGTTTCTCCAGCATCGTCTCGTTTTCACCAAATAATTTTTCCAATATATCAAAAAAGCGGTATTTTAATTGTTGAAGCTCATCGCTTTTTCGGGAAATGTGACGCTCAATCTGCTCTTTTTGAGCCATGAGATCTTCGAGCTCATTGTGAAAAGAGCGGGTGGATTCTTTTAAAAAAGCAGTCGTATACTCACGCAACTCTTGTATGGGCATATCAGGGATATTTTGGGCTGAAAAATGCTCTTGGATATCCGTCGTATATGTGTCTGTATTCATTGTTTGATCCTTTAGAGTACCATTTTAACGTGTTGATGAGCTTTGAGTGTTTCATAAAAATAGGTACGTTCGTCCTCATTATGCACCAAGAGTTCTAAGTTCATGCTGATGTACTTTCCCCCTTTGCTGGTGTTTGAGGGGTTGAGAGTATAGTGACGTTCGGTAAAGATTTCCATCACGGCGATTTCGATACCGGCACGCTCAAATCCGACTACTTTATAGCACCAGTTGCATGGATACTCTAACTTTAGTTTTTCGGTTTCATCGTTGATAATCACCACTTTTGCCTCCTGATTTTGTTTCAAGTTGAATCGGACCGATCACCATCCCTTTATCGATGGCTTTGAGCATGTCATAGATCGTGAGTAAACCGATACTCGTTCCTGTGAGAGCTTCCATCTCGACCCCTGTCTGACCGCTCAGTTTTGCAGTAACACTCAGGCGGAATCCCGGTAATTCGGGAAGCTCGTCAAT